>DAIERC010000472.1 GCA_027347125.1 Ignavibacteriales bacterium | reverse complement strand
GTTGCATTATTCCATTCGAAAGGAATTAAAGAATAAATTCCTTTTTCGTAATTATAATTATCGTTCTCGTCTTCATACAAGTTGAATTTACCGTTATCTCCGGCGTAGATTCTTATCTCCATTGGCTCAGAAGTTTTTTGTTCCGCGTATTGAATTGACGGCCCGTAAGGAATAATGGCTCCGGCGGGAACGAACAGGGGCATAATATCAATGGGCGTTTTCATTTCAATATTCTTTCCCCCGGTAAATGTTTTGCCCGTCCAGAAGTCATACCATAATTTATTTTTCGGAAGATAAACCGTTACTTCATCCGGATGTTTATCTTTTAGCGGGATAATCCAGTTGATTTTTAACATCGCATAATTTTTTCTAAACTGCTCATGAAAGAGTTTGAGGTCGTATTTTTTATTAGCGTCCAGATTTATGCTTCCTTCAAACCTGTTCCGTTCGTTGTTATCCCATTCGTTAATAATTAGTTTGTTGTTAACCCAGAGTTTTACGCCGGCATCTGCGATAACAAAAAATTTATAATTACCTTTTGCGCCGGATAATATTTTCCCTTCAATTTTAAGGCTGTAGCTTGTATTCAGATCGGCCGGTAAACAGCCGCTCCAACCAACCTGGCTCGCGTCAAACTTTCTTGAGTAAATTAATTTACTAAAATTTGTCCCGCGGTAAATTTTCAATTTAGCGCCGTGCTCCGTTCCGTCTTTTGAATAAAAATGATCCGGCGTAATATCGTATCCTTTGTATTCCGATTTATGATAAATTTCTTTCGTAACCGGTCGAACCAAAATTGAAGGGCCGAACATAAACTCATTGCCGACCGAGTAGGTGTTTTTATCGTTAGGAAAATCCATCGGCAAGCCGCGCATAATTGTATAGCCCTGGCTTGTAACTTTTCGCGCAAGGGAGTAAATGTAAGGCATCAACCGGTATCGTAAATTATCAAATTTAACAAGCGCATCATAAGCCCAGTCGCCTTTATTACCGAACTGCCAAATTTCTCTTGGCATGTTTGTTCCGTGAGCGCGGAAGAGAGGGCAGAAGGCGCCGAATTGAAACCATCTTACGTAAAGCTCTTTGTACGCCTCGTCCTTAACTCCGTTTGGATAATTATAATCGGTAATAAACCCGCCGATATCGTTCGTCCAATATGGAATGCCGCTCATGCAAAAATTTATTCCGGAAGCTATTTGTACTTTTAGCGCATCCCAGCTTGCAAAAGTATCGCCCGACCATGTTGCCGCTGCGTTACGCTGCTGCCCGGCAAATGAAGAACGGGTTAATATAAAAACTCTTTTGTCGTTCGTAACATCCCGTTGGTGATCAAAAATTCCTTTTGTAGTTTCAAGCGAAAAAGTATTTAAGTAACGGGCATTGGTTCCTAAAAAATTATTACCGGCTTCTTTAATTGAAAGCGCGGTAATATACCTGTCGTCGGTGCATCTAAATTCCGGCTCGGTTCCGTCCATCCAGTAAGCGTCAACACCGTTATCGAACAAGCCTTTTTTTACATACTTCCAGTAGAGGTCTCTTGCAGCTGGGTTCCACGCGTCGTAAACTTTTCCGCCGCACCATTGAGCCGGCTTAAAAAGAAAATTTTGTTTTTCCATCTCTTTATAAATTTCAGAGTTGTTGCCGAACGCAGGCCAGATTGAAACCATCAGATGTGCATTTAAAGCGTGGATGCTGTCCGCCATTTCTTTTGGATGCGGGTATCTTGTGGAATCCCAGATCATTCCGCTAAACTGATCCATATCGCCCCAGTATTGCCAATCCTGAACAATATTATCCAGGGGAATTTTTCTATCTCGATATTCTTTTACCACGCCGATTAATTCGTTGGCCGATTGATATCTTTCTTTGGATTGCCAGTAACCGAAAGCCCACTTTCCAAACATCGGCGCAGTGCCGGTTAGTTTTCTGTAGCCGGCAATTTCATCATCAATCGTGGGGCCGTAAACAAAATAATAATCAATCTCATCCGCAACTTCCGAAGAAAAATAAGTTCCGTCTTTGCCGTCATGAAATCTTGATACGGAATAATTATTCCACAGCAAACCGTAACCGTTAGTTGAAACTAGAAAAGGATTAACGTCGGTTCTGTTGGCTTGCGAAATTAAAATATCATGCCCCCGGTAATTCATTACCGGGTCTTCGTATTGGCCCAAACCGTAAACCGCTTCGTACTTTGTTAAAATAAATTTCTGTTTTATGTTGTAAACGTTTTCGCCTTCAACAACCGCAGGCGTAAAAGTATCTTTATCTTTCCTGCCGGCTGTTAAAATCATTTTCTTCCTTATATTAAAGAATTTAATAGAGCCGTTTACTTTATTTATTGAGATAATTAGGCTGTCGGTATAAATTGTTGCTTCATTTTTGGCTTCGGTTTTTCGCCAATCCGGATATGGGTCTTGCGGCAATACCGTTAAACCGGGTTTATCTGTAAAGGTTGTCCCGGTAGTAACCGAAACTCTGGCAATAACCGGGGAAATAACTTCTACTCGCAGTGTTGAACCCGGCAGATGAACCGTAACATTATTTGGATTCCCGGCAGCGCAAATGGATGAAACGTGAAGAAGAATTAGAATTACATTTATAAAATAATTTTTTATGCGGTTGTTCATAATAACTACTTTTAGGTTTTAAGTTTTGTAAAGTAAAACACTTTAATAAATTTATATCAAAAACTATTCTCATTCGCGTACCCCATCTATTTTAAGTGGTAAGCACATATCTATTTTATAATGCTGCAAACCGATTATCAAATTCATAAATGTTTATTATAATGATAAAAGCAAACGAACTAAAAATTATATGATTAACCGGTTGTATTTGTAAAATGGATTTTTATTTCCTGGCATTATTTATGACCCGTTTTTATAGTAAAGAGATCGATTAGCGGTGGGAATAAAATGCATGTACTAATTAACATAGGTGTAATATTATTTTATGTAATTGCCTCTATCCTTATCATTTTCTTGATGTCCAGAAGGGATTCTAAAAATATCAAAAAACAATTTCCGGATAAGAAACCATAAAAAAAGTAATTGAGAAAATCTATGAGTTCTAAAAATTTACCGACAACAATTACCCTGCGTGAAAAGCTATCATACGGTTGCGGTGATTTTGCCTCTTCTATGTTTTGGAAGCTTTTTTCGATGTTCCTTTTGTTTTTTTATACGGATGTATTCGGTTTGCCGGCAGCCGTTGTAGGAACCATGTTTTTAATTACCAGAATCTGGGATGCTTTAATCGATCCGATGATAGGCGCGGTTGCAGACCGGACTACATCAAGGTGGGGTAAATTCCGGCCTTTTCTTCTTTATGGAGCCATTCCTTTTGCTATCTTCGGCGTGCTTACATTTACTACTCCCAACCTGGACGCTAGCGGAAAATTAATTTATGCTTATGTTACTTACACTTTAATGATGATGGTTTATTCCGTTGTTAATGTGCCTTATTCTTCTTTACTCGGAGTAATGACAAATAATATTAACGATCGTACAACCCTGGCGTCTTACAGATTTATAGGCGCATTTTCCGGTGGGCTGTTGGTTACTGCTACTGCTACTTACCTTGTAGAATATTTCGGGAAAAACGGCAACGCGGCCCAAGGTTATAAATGGACAGTCGGTTTGTACGCCGTTTTAGCCGCGATATTTTTTATTTTAACTTTTGCGGGAACCAAGGAAAGAATAAAACCTTTTGTTGAAAAAAAATCTTCACTTAAAGAAGACATTAAAGATATCGCTAAAAACGGCCCCTGGTTTATTATGCTTGGCGCCGGTATTTCCGTACTTATTTTCAACTCTCTTCGCGACGGTTCTATCCTATATTATTTTAAATATTATGTTAAAGACCAGAATATCGACTTCTTCGGGAAAACATACGATGTAAGCCAGGAAGTTCTTGCTTCGGCGTATATTACTATATGGCTGGCAACCAATATTATCGGTGTTATACTGGCAAAGCCGATATCCGGCAAAATAGGTAAGAGAAAAACTTTTATCCTTTCGGCGGTAACGTCTGCTATTCTTAGTTTTGTGCTTTATTTTTTGCAGCCTTCTCAAATCGGATTAATATTTTTTTCAAACATACTTATAGGAATATCGGCCGGTATAGTTCTTCCTTTAATATGGTCTATGTATGCTGATATTGCCGATTATTCCGAATGGAAAACTGGCAGAAGAGCTACCGGACTTATTTTTTCGTCGTCGTCCATGTCGCAAAAATTTGGATGGACTTTGGGCGGAGCCATTAGCGGATGGCTGCTTGCGGCCTTCGGCTTTGTTGCAAATGTTGCTCAATCGGATACCTCACTTTTAGGAATACGTCTGATGATAAGCGTTATTGCCGGCGTGGGAGCTTTGATGGCTTTGGGTTTTATGTATTTCTATCCTCTTACGGAGCAATTTATGGAAAAAGTTGAAGCCGAACTGGAAAAAACAAGAGGAGAAGGAAATTTATAACATGGTGTATAATTAGGAAGAAAATATTCTTAAATAAATTTCTTTGATTCTGGTTAGTTCGTTATTTCTACTATTAAAATTATTTCATGTGTTTTAGCGTTTACAGCCGGAATCCGTGGTGTAAATTCAGATATTAAGAACCTGAACTTATAAAGGGAAAAAAATGACTCAGAAAGAATTTGATTCGAAAGTAAAAGACCTCTTTGACGAATATGAAAAATTTGTTACACGCAAAAACGAACCGGTAAAAGAAAACAACGGCATTTTTACCCGCTTTAAATACCCAGTTGTAACAGCAGAACACGCACCGGTTTTTTGGCGTTATGACCTTGACTATAATACTAACCCAAATTTATTGGAAAGAATAGGCGTTAATGCAGCCTTTAATGCAGGCGCTATGGAATTTAACGGTAAAATTGTGCTGATGTTAAGAGCTGAAGGCGCAGACAGAAAATCATTCTTTGCCGTAGCAGAATCTCCGAACGGAATAGATAATTTCAGATTTTGGGACTACGCGGTTACCATTCCCGAAATACCGGGTAATCCGGATACTAACGTTTACGATATGCGTCTGGTTAAGCATGAAGACGGCTGGATTTACGGATTATTCTGCACTGAAAGAAAAGACCCCGAAGCGCCCGTAAGCGATACTTCTTCCGCAAACGCGCAGTGCGGCATTGTAAGATCAAAAGATCTAATAAACTGGGAAAGGCTTCCGGATCTTAAAACAAAATCACCGCAACAACGGAACGTAGTTCTTCACCCTGAATTTATTAACGGCAAATATGCTTTTTATACCAGGCCGCAAGATGGCTTTATTGATGCTGGAACCGGTGGCGGTATCGGGTGGGGTCTGTCGGATTCAATTGAGAAAGCCGTAATAGAAAAAGAAACTATTATTGACGACAGGCAGTATCACACGATTAAAGAAGTAAAAAACGGTATGGGGCCCGCTCCTTTTAAAACTGGTAAAGGCTGGCTTCAGCTTGCTCACGGTGTTAGGAACACCGCTGCGGGTTTGCGTTACGTTTTGTATATGTTCCTAACCGATTTAAAACAACCTGATAAAATAATAGCTGAACCGGCCGGATATTTTATAGCTCCTCAAGGCGATGAAAGAGTAGGCGACGTTTCAAATGTTGTTTTCAGTAACGGCTGGGTAAAAAAAGACAACGGCGACGTTTATGTCTATTATGCCTCTTCCGATTCCAGAATGCACGTTGCCGCAACTACGGTAGATAAACTTTTGGATTACGTGCTTAATACTCCTCCCGATAAACTAAGAAGCGCCGAAAGCGTTAAACAACGAAACGAACTTATTAAGAAGAATCTTGAGATAATTAAAAAATTTAATTTATAAATTTCCCTTTCATTGCCTCCTCCTTGAATGCTATGCAACGTAAACTGCATAGCATTCTTTATTTTAAAAAAACTTTACAAAACAAAGCAAAAACCAAACGGGGTGAAAGTTATTATTAAATATTGGAGAATTTTGAAACACTATTTTTGATAGACGTTTATTATATTTCTAAAAAAGAAAAATTAGTTGTAGGTTATAAAGGGTTGCCATGACTTCTCCAATATTTTTTCAAGACGAAATACTTAATTCCATATCCGAAGGCTTGTTTACCGTTAATAAAGAATTTAGAATAAATTTCTTTAATAAATCTGCGGCCAGGTTAACCGGTTATGATAAAAACGAGGTAGTGGACAAATTTTGCAAAAATGTTTTTTGCTCCGATTTGTGCAAAGGTAATTGCCCCCTGGTTAAAGTGTTGCAATCCGGTGAGGAATTAAATAACCTGGAAACTGTTATCGTAAAAAAAAGCGGCGAAAAACTTTTAGTTAAACTAAATGCCGCGGTGCTCCGCAACGAAGCAAACGAGCCTGTAGGCGGGGTTGTATCTTTCAGGGAAATATTTTGCCAGGAAACAATAAGCGAGTATATAAAAAAGAACGCACACTATTACGGCATAATCGGCTTCAGCAAACCTATGACCGATATTTTCAATCTGATAAACGAAGTTGCCGACTGCGATGCCACCATTTTAATTCAAGGTGAAACAGGCACCGGTAAAGAATTGCTTGCCGACGCGATACATGCAACAAGCAGAAGAAAAGAAAGCCCATTTATAAAAGTAAATTGCTCGGCGCTGCCGGATAATCTTTTAATAAGCGAACTATTCGGCCATGTTAAAGGCGCCTTTACAAGCGCCGTTAAAGACCGTGTTGGAAGGTTTGAACTTGCAGATAAAGGAACAATTTTTCTTGATGAAATAGCCGAAATTTCACCACAAACCCAGTTACAGCTTCTAAGAATATTGCAGCATGGAACTTTTGAGCGGCTCGGTGAATCTACAACGCGAAAGGTGGATGTTAGGGTTATTGCCGCCACAAACAAAGACATCGAAGCGGCCATTGCAAATGGTAAATTTAGGGAAGATTTGTATTACCGTTTAAATGTTATTCCCATAAAACTTCCGCCGCTACGCGAACGTAAAGATGATATAATATTTTTAGTAAAATATTTTCTTAAAAGATTTTCTTTAATTTATTCAAAAGAAATTACCGAAATAGACGATGACGCGCTTGATCTGGTTATGAAGTGTACCTGGCCGGGCAATATTCGCCAGATGGAAAACGCGCTTGAGTTTGCTTTTATAAGAACCAAGCCGGGGCAGTCTATTTGCTTATCAAAATTACCCGAGTTCTTAAGAGAAACAATAAAAACTTCATCGCCAAACGTTAGTTATAAAAATGAAATTTCGGATGATGAATTGATCAAAGTCCTTGAAAAGTATCGCTGGAACAAAACCAAAGCCGCCGAGGAACTTGGGCTAAACCGCACAACAATATGGCGGCGATTAAAAACCCTGGGCATCGAAAATTAACCGTTGCGCGCAACAAAACGTTACACCGGTGTTAAGTCCTTAAGTTCAAACTTCTTACAAATTTAATACTGTTGCTTACCTTAAAAAGAACAAATTAATTCTTCTGAAATTCTTTATTAAACAGCATTTCAACTCTGGCAAAAGTTTTGCGTATGATATTTTACTATGAATGAAATGCTTGCAAATCATCACTTTTTAGTGCGTAATTATTCGGGTGCGTCCGAAGAACTTGAACGCATTATAAATGTAAGGCCCGACAAAAAGCTGATGAAAAAATTAATCATTTGTTACACGCAAACAGGAAGGCCGGATGAGGCGCTTAATTTATTCCTCTCCGTAATTAAAGACGATATTAATATAATTACCAGCACAAACCTGGATAGCGAAGATTGCCCATGCCCCGAATTAATCTTCAAAGTAGAAAGCAACGATGTGGATTATAAAGATCAATACACAAAAAGTTATGTGCTGGGTATTCTGTGGCTTTACTGCGATCTGGCCGAGTCCCTTAAATATTTTTTACGCGCAAAAAATTTTAATCAAGAAAATGATCAGGTAAATAAAATAATTAGGCTGTTAAAAAAAACAATTTCTCAAATTCATAGCTAAATTAAAAGGAGAAGCAATGAAAAAAAATCTTTCACGAAAAGAATTTTTACTAAATACAAGTAAAGCAGCTGTCGGTATGACTGCTGTAGCGGGAGTTTCCAGCTTATTAACCACGGCTACAACAAAAGCAAATACCAAGGTTACTCCATGGCCGTGGCCTTACGTTCAACTGGATCCGGATGAAGTAAGAGTTCAAGCGCATTACCTGTACTGGAATGATAAGGATTGCTGTTCCGGGGTTTTCGGGGCTATTGTAAACGCTCTTGCTGCAAAAATAGGAGACCCGTGGACAAACTTGCCGATAGAAGTTATGCTGTTCGGGCGCGGGGGCGGAAACGGCTGGGGTACTTTGTGCGGAACCATAAACGGCGGCGCGGCGCTAATAAGTCTTGTTACTGCCAAGGCTCCTTCAGGTCCGCTAATTTCCGAATTGTGGGGATGGTACACGCAGGAAAGTTTACCTTCAGCTACGGCAAACTCATTTGCCGCAAATAATAAATACCTGGTTCACCAATTTGACGGAGAGCTTGCGCAAACAATATCCGGAAGCCCCCTTTGCCATGCCTCGGTAAGCCAGTGGTGTTTTGCCGCTCAGAAAAAGGTAGGCGATATAGAGAGAAGAGAAAGATGCGCGCGCCTGGCCGGAGATACCGCAGCTAAAACAGTTGAATTGTTGAATGCCTATTTTGCAAACACTTTTAGCGCTACATTCGTAACGCCGGATAACGCTAAAGCCTGTCTGGGATGCCACGGCTCTACGGCTTTAAATACCGTTATGACGCAAATGGATTGCCAGCCTTGCCACGGTGATCCTCATAAATCAACCAAAGTTGTTCCCGAAGCCGGCGGTACTCCAAGCCAGTACTTATTAAAACAAAATTATCCTAATCCGTTTAATCCCAGTACCAAGATTAATTTCTCTCTGCCTGCCTCAGATAAGGTGCAGATAGTAATTTATGATGTCCGTGGTAAGCTAATTAAAACTTTGGTAGACTATGAAGATTATAATGCCGGCACTTATTCGGCAACCTGGGACGGTGTAGATAATTTTGGTAAACACGCCGCAAGCGGTGTATATTTTGCCCGCTTATACACTAAAAACTACACGCAAACCATAAAGATGAATCTGGTAAAATAATAACTTTTGCAGAGGCGGGCATGTCCCGCCTCTACGCTTTGATGTAAAAGCTGTTTGCCCAGATGTAACAACCATATGTTTAAATGTAAATGTGGCATGTTACAATGTAAGTATGGAATGTTTAAATATATTTTTAAGATTTTTAACTGTAAACGGCAAATGCTTTATTGCAGTTTCAAAATGTTTCGCTGAAAGTTTTATATGTTCTAATGCTGCTGCGCGGCAACTGATTAGCGCATATAAAAGTTTACTCTTCACATGTTAAAAATAAAAACCCCGGTAGAAATGCCGGGGTTTTTTAAGGAATTATATTACTTCCTAATCAATAAGTTCTTGGCTGTTTTTTGCCAGTGTTTTAAGAAGTTGTTTGTGTCTTTTTTAATCTTTCTAAAACTTTCACTTTCTTTCATCAATTTAAAATCATCGTCGGCCAGCATTTTAATGCAATTCATAAAGGCCCTGCCTGTGTGGTAAGTGCACTTCCAGATATGACCTTTGGGACCGGTTTTAAAATGAGGTTCTTTATCCAATCCGCCTTCAAACCAGTCGCCGTTTTCATCATCCAGCAAATAGTTCTTTACGTATTTCCATTGTTTGGCAAAATAATCCGAATAAATTTCTTCTTCGGGAAAAATATTGGACATCATTAAAAGTATGTTTAAAGCTTCCGCCTGCGCCCACCAGTTTTTTGTTGATTGAATTATTGTGCATTTATTATCCCCGGCAAAATAGTAGCCTGCATCGTAAAAGCCGCCGTTCTCATTATCCCATCCGTTTACAATTGCGTGGTCTACCATTCTTTTAGCAACGGTTAAAGTTTCGGTATCGTTTTCCAGGCCTAGGATATGAGATGCTTCGAGCATTAAGAAAGCGGTTTCATAGTCGTGCCCGAATGAAACATGATCCAGCCGGTAATTTTTTTCTCTTATTTCCTTTGGTGCATCTTTAAATGAAACCGGCGTCCAATCATTTTCAAAGAAGAGGTTCATGTGCCCTTTGGAAGTGGTAACCACGTCTCTAATCAGGGTTAAAAGCCCGTACAATTTTTTGCGAAGTTTTTCATCCGGCCAAACGTTAAATAATTCGGTGTAAGCTTCCAGAAGATGTATTGAAGAGTTCTGGTCTTTGTAGCCAAGCTCAACATCGTCGTACGCGGTGGTTTTATAAATACTGTTTTTATCAAACGGTTCGCCATCGGGGCTAATAAACTGGAAATAGCCTTTAAGTTTCGGATCGAAGGCATGGGTTTCAATCCATTCAAAAGCTTCTTTAGCAAAATCCAGAACCTTTGCGTCTTTTGTTAACTGGTACAACGCGGCCAGGCCGTAAATACCGAATGCGTTTCCGTAAGTTCTTTTTTCTTCTTTAAAGTTGAGGTAATCTGAAAATCCGCCTTGCCGGTTACGCATCTGGTAAAAACCGCCGTACTTTTGATCCCACATTTTATTTTTCAAAAAATCAAACCCGTGCATTGCCGCGTCTGCATATAGCTGGTTATTTAAAAACATTGCCGCTTTTGATGTTGCCCAGATATGCCTTGCCTGGGTTACAATCATTTTAGGTTGTTCGGAATCCACTTCCCAATTATATGAAAGGTTGGTAAGATATCCGCCGTACTTTTTATCTATTGCCAGCGGGTACCATTTGTCCATAAGGTTTTTACCCAATGAAGTCATCATTTCATTTAAGATGTTCCGGTTAGTAGTAATTATGGCCGGGCGAAGTTTTTGATTTGACATAAAAATCCTTTTTGATAAACGTTTTTGTATTTTTATCAACAAATTTTATACTAAATATTTTGTGGCAAACCGTAAAGTTTTTATGAATTATTTTTACAATTATGATATTGTTTTATAAAAATGATAACAATTTATTTTGTATAACGCTTTAAAAAGCGCTCCGGGTATAAAGGAATGCCCCGCCGGCTTTGTTCTATAAATTTGCAAACTTACTTTGCAAAGAAGAATCGCAGTATGCTTTCGGATAGTCTTTCCTAAAAAATGATAATTTAGAAATAAGCTTTAATTGCCCGTAGTTAATTAAATTTGAAAAGAGCGGCATAATCTTTGTCGATGTATAAAAAAATGCTTATCTCCAGAACTTAACTCGGATGTTTTTTCATTTTCTAAATACAAAAGAACAATAAAAAAATTACAACAGGTATCAAATGAAAAGAGCAATACTACTAGTTTTCTCACTTTTCAGCCTTTTACTGGTTCAATGCGGAACCAGCAGCCAGTTCGAAAATTTTGTTACCGCAAAAAAAGATAAACTGATGGAAGGTAATAAGGAACTGAGATTTGTTTCATACAATATTCCAAACCTTCTTTATATAGAAGATTACTTCCCATTCAAAGCATCCAGCCCGTGGCGGCTTCCTACCGGGTTTGAAATAAGAGATGCTTTAAAAGCAATAAAAATGTCGGGTGGAAATGTTGCGCGCACATATACGCTCTCGGTACGCAGAAAAGGGGAATCAAAAAATATTATCCGCTATGTAGAAGGGCCGGGTAAGTTTAACGAAAAAGCATTCAGAGCACTCGATAAAGTTTTACAAATTGCCAATGAAGAAGGTATAAGATTAATAATTCCTTTTGTAGATAACTGGTGGTGGTGGGGCGGAAGGGCTGAGTACGCTGCGTTTAGAGGGAAAACCTCGGACGAGTTTTGGACCGACCCGCAGCTTATTTCGGATTTTGAAAAAACAATAAACTTTGTGCTGAACAGGAAAAACACGTATACCGGTGTGTTGTATAAAAACGACAAAGCCGTATTAGGCTGGGAAACCGGCAACGAGCTGGAAGCTCCTTTTCCATGGCAGAACACTATTGCCGCTTATGTTAAAAGCATAGATCAAAACCATCTTGTGTTAGAAGGAACTCATGCGCAGGTTCTTACCGAACAAGAAGTAGATAATCCTAATTTCGATGTTTTATCAACACACTATTATTCGCCAATAGGTAAAGCTGTTCCGGACATTCTAAAAAACCGCGCGTTAACCGAAGGTAAAAAACCTTATTTTGTAGGCGAGTTCGGCTATAGAGATTTTAACGATACCAAAACTATTGTTGATACCGCCGTTGATAACGGGCTTGCAGGTATAATGATCTGGAGCATGAGATTCCATGCAAGAAGCGGCGGCTTCTATCAGCACGGCGAAGGATTCGGCGTTGGCTCTTACAGGTTCCCCGGATTTTCGTCGGGAAATATGTACCATGAAAAAGAAGTTGTTGATTTTATGAGGAACAGCGCGTACAAAATTAACGGCGAACAAGAACCGCCGATGCCGTTGCCCGGCGCCCCGGCACTTCTTAATATTAAAGACGTATACGATATTTCATGGCAGGGCTCAACCGGTGCGTCTTATTATTCAATACAAAGAAAAACCGGCGGCCAGGATAATTGGCAGGCAATTGCCGACAGCGTGAGCGATGCCGATGTTGTTTTTCGTCCTTTGTTTGAAGACACTACTGCCGAACTCGGCAAGAGTTATTATTATAGAGTAATTGCAAATAATGTTTCCGGCTCATCTGCGCCGTCTAATGAAGCGGGCCCCGTTGAGGTTACTTATAAAAAATTTGTTGATGAGATGAAAGACTCAACAAAGATAATCCAGATGTCGGGTAATTTACAGTTCCTAAATTACCAGGACGTTTTCAAAGCAAAAGAAGATAACAGCAGGTTAAAGGGAGAAAAAGACGCTTATATAATTTATGAGATACCCAAATCCATTGATTCAATTAAAGTGGAAGTTTTTCTTACTAGCAGCCAATGCGGGCTGGATTTTTTTGCATCAGATTCTTTAAGCAGTTTGAAGCCGCTGGCCGCGAAGATTGAAACATATCCCCCTTACAAAAACTTTTACGGATTTTACACGCCGGCTATTTATACGTGTGATGAATTTCCGCCGGACAGCAGGTACTTAAAAATTAAATTTAACGATGTAGCTCAATTAAGCCGGATAGAAATTATATATTCGAAAATTGAAAAACCGGATCCGGATATTGTTTCGGTTCAATAACTAAGTTATGCCGTAGAATTCCATGGGCAATGAAGTAATGGGATGCCGGAATAATAATTTAAGCATTTATTGCTTATCCCAAAGGCTGTACTATGTTAAGGCGGCTTTCCTTAAATTTTTATTGCAATATTTAATATTTTATTATTTCAAAATTTTCCAGCATTTCAATTAATGTTTAACGCAAATTGTAAAGGATATATATATGAAACTCTTAGTAATATTGTTTTTCCTGGTTGCGGTTGCAAAACCGGACCAGGTTAAAACGTTCGTTGAGATGCCCGCGTTATTTTCCGATAACATGGTGCTTCAACAAAAAACCGCAGTGCCTTTCTGGGGCAAAGCAAATCCTGGCGCAGCGGTTGTTATCAAGGCAAGCTGGGGTGAAACCACAAAAACAAAAGTTAACGAAGACAGCAGCTGGACGGTAAAAATAAAAACAATAAAAGCCGGCGGGCCGTACACGGTAAGTTTAATGATTGGCGACTCCGCTATTGTATATAAGAACGTGATGCTTGGTGAAGTTTGGCTGTGTTCTGGCCAATCTAATATGGAAATGCCGCTGGAAGGATGGCCGCCGCAGAATCCTATAAAGAATTCAGCCGAGGAGATTAAGGAAGCAAATTACCCCAACATCAGGTTATTTACAGTTGCAAGGGCGGTGTCTAATAAGCCTGAATTTAATTGTGTAGGCAGCTGGAGTGAATGCAATCCGGCAACAGCAGCAAAGTTTAGCGCTGCAGCTTATTTCTTCGGAAGAAAATTATTTAAAGAACTTAATGTACCAATAGGGTTAATCTTTTCCAGCTGGGGCGGAACAAAAGTGCAGCCCTGGATAAGCGGAAAATATCTCGGTCAGCTTAACGAGTACAAACCGATAGTAGAAAAAATGGCGTTGGTAAAGGATGAAGTTCAAAAACTGAATGAGTGGATTTATAATCACCCTGTAATTGATGTCAGCAAAAAAGCTCCTGCGGATCAGTGGAAAAACTTAGAGTTCGGCGACAGCCTTTGTGCAAGACCGGATTTTGACGACGATGCCTGGCGAACAATGAAACTGCCTGTTTATTGGGAATCAACCGAAGTTGGAAATTTTGACGGCACTGTTTGGTTCAGAAAAAAAATCGATATTCCCCAAAACTGGCTTAACAAGGATTTGGTTCTTGAATTAGGCCCGGTTGACGATATGGATAGATCTTATGTTAACGGAGTTTTAGTCGGCGCAACGGAAGAAGTTGGTTACTGGCAGCAGCCTAGAGTATATAATGTTCCCGCAAATTTGGTAACTGATACCGCCTTAACTATTGCGGTAAGAGTTGTAGATAACCAGGGCGGCGGCGGAATTTGGGGTAACAATGTGAAAATGCAAATTCATCCTAAAGGCAGCGATGAAAATATTTCTCTTTCCGGCCAATGGAAATATCTTCCGGTGGCGGAATATGTAAACGGCAAATTTTATGTCTATAATATTAATAACCAGGAATTCTATTCACGTCCTAAATCTACTTTAGATATTGGTCCAAACACACCTACAATGTTATATAACGGTATGATAGCACCGCTTATTCCGTATTACATAAAAGGAGCGATATGGTATCAGGGAGAATCTAATTCTGATGAGCCTTACGACTATAATAATTATCAAATGCTTTTTTCTATGATGATAAATAATTGGAGAGCGGATTGGGGAGAAGGTAATTTCCCGTTTTACTTTGTACAGATAGCTCCGTGGGACTACGGCGATAATTCCAGATCTTATGTAGTACGCGATGCGCAGTTCCAAACTCTTTCGCTTCCCAACACGGGCATTGCCGTTACACTTGATATAGGCAGCCTTACTACAATTCATCCTCCCGATAAGCAAGAATTAGGCAGAAGACTTGCGTTATGGGCTCTGGCAAAAAATTATAATAAAAAAGTTTTTTATTCGGGACCGCTTTATAAAGCGATGGAAATAAAAGGCAACCAGGTTATACTCTCATTTGATCACGCCGGAAAAGGATTGGTATTAAAAGATATAAACGGAGATACCAATTTTATTATTGCCGGGCCGGATCAAAAATTTGTTAAAGCCAAGGCAATGGTAGAAGGGAAAAAACTTATCGTTTACAACGGCGAAGTTAAAAACCCTGTTGCGGTAAGATACGCTTGGCGTAATAACGCGGAAGCTACTTTGTTCAATATAGAAGGGCTTCCATCTCCCACTTTTAAAACTGATAATTGGAGCGATATTAAATAATAAAAGGTATTCGCTTGTAATTCTTTAATTTTATTATAATAAACAAACTTGCGTTAGTTAAAAAATCAAAGGTAAAATATGGTAAAAAGAATTTTATCAATTGCAATAATACTTTGCAGTATAACGCTGGTGTGGGGGCAGAAGAAAACAGACTTAACAGTTTCCGTTAAAGAATCGCATAATAAACTGGATGTTTATTACGGCGGTAAAGTCCGGCTTGAAGGCGGGCATTTTCTGCTTCAATCTAGAAATGT
>DAIERC010000414.1 GCA_027347125.1 Ignavibacteriales bacterium | reverse complement strand
AAAAGCCTCCGATATGCCGTTGTCCTTTTCACTTATAACGCTTAAACAATTTACAAGATTACATTCATTATAAACTTTATTAATGATGTTAATGGTGTTATCTTTGCTGATGTTATCAACAATAATATGCTCAAAATGTTTGTAGGTTTGATTAACTATCGAACGCACATTTCTCTCAATAGTTTTTTCGGAATTGAATGTGGGCGTAATAATGGAAATCAACATTCCGCAATCCTATCTTTTTATGAGAATCATAAATTGAAATTTAGAATAATTACCGGATAAAACTAAACATCTCTTTATAATAAATAAATATTAAAAGTTCGAACAAAAGACCAAATCAAATATAATAATGAAAAAGATAGTTATAGATGCCAGGATGATTAAAAGCTCGGGAATCGGTACTTATCTTCAATATATGATTCCGAATTTAAGGGAAAAATTTTCACTTATTCTGCTTGGCAATAAAAACGAGATATATCGATTTGGCTGGGCAAAAGATTTAAAAGTAATCGATTTTAACAGCCCGATTTATTCTTTATCGGAACAGTTTGTTCTTCCTTTTATTGTGCCCGCATGCGATATTTTCCTCTCGCCGCACTATAACATTCCCGTAATGCCGGTTAAAGCGAAGACAAGGGTTGTGATAATCCACGATGTCTATCATCTTGCTTTTTACGGTAGGTTAACCGGGCCGCAAAAACTTTACGCAAAAGTAATGATAAACCTTGCGGCTAAAATGTCCGACCGGATAATTACCGTTTCTAATTTTTCAAAATCCGAAATATTAAAATATATAAACGTGCACGAATCTAAAATTAATGTTGTTTACTGCGGCATTAACCGGGATGAGTTTCCCGATACATTAAACGGCAATTACTCTTCGATAAAAGAAAAATATAATCTGCCGGAAAGTTTCTTTCTGTTTGTTAGTAACATTAAGCCGCATAAAAATCTTTATAATCTTTTGCTGGCGTTCAAAGAGGTATTGGCAAAGCATGCCAAATATAAACTTGTTGTTGTAGGCGAATATAAAAAATTAATAACCGCCGATAAGGATGTATTTAAATTATTGGACAAGGAAGAAGTATTAAGAAAGAATACCGTCTTTACGGGCTATGTTCTAAAAGATGATTTGCCCGGTTTATATAGAAGCGCTTCGGCATTAATTTTCCCCTCGTTTTATGAAGGCTTCGGCTTGCCGCCTATTGAAGCAATGATTTGCGGATGCCCTGTAATAGCGTCAAACGCGGCCTCGATACCGGAAGCGTGCGGAGACGCGGCGTTGTATTTCAAGCCCGGCAGTGTTAACGATATTACCGAAAAGTTGAATTTGTTTATTTCAGATCCGGCATTAAAAGACGAACTGGTAAATAAAGGAATGAATAATATTAAAAGATTTTCGCGGGATATTTTTTCTGAAAATATTAAGAATGTTTTAAACTCAACTGATTGATATTTCTGTTTTTAGAATTTTACTTTTATTTTAACATTTAATAAGAATTTTATTTAGAAAGCAGCCGAAAATTTGAAAACTGCAATTGTTCACGATTGGCTTACTTCATACGCGGGCTCCGAAAAATGCGTCGAGTCGTTTACCAATATTTGGAAAGACGCCGATGTTTTCGTTCTGTTTAATTTCCTGAATGATGATGAATTAAAAATAATAACGAAAGACAAAATTCCCCATACATCCTTCCTGCAAAGATGGAATGGCGTTAAAAGAAATTACAGAAATTATCTCCCGCTGTTTCCATATGCCGTCGAACAATTTGATCTTTCCGGATATGATTTAATCATCTCAAGCTCACACGCGGTTTCAAAAGGAGTTTTGACAAATTCAAACCAGCTTCATATAAACTACTGCCATACTCCAATTAGATACGCGTGGGATTTGTATCATCAATATCTTAACGAAAGCAATCTTACAACAGGCATAAAAGGAACAATCGCGAAAGCAATACTTCATTATATAAGACAGTGGGACGTAGCAGCCTCAAACCGGGTTGATTATTTCATAGCGAATTCAAATTATATATCAAAACGAATACAAAAAATTTACCGTCGAGAGTCGGTTGTAATTCATCCTCCGGTGGACACTGAAAAATTTCCTTGCGGCCAAAGTAAAGAAAACTATTATTTAACCGCTTCCAGGTTTGTGCCTTATAAAAGGATCAGCCTGATTGTTGAAGCGTTTTCACGGATGACGGATAAAAGACTTCTGGTAATTGGCGAAGGCCCCGACGAACAAAAAATAAAATCTAAAGCCGCCGTTAATGTTGAGTTCCTGGGTTACCAGAGCGACGAGAAGCTAAAAGAATATATGCAGAAAGCAAAAGCTTTTGTGTTTGTTGCCGAAGAAGATTTCGGAATAATGGTTGTGGAAGCGCTTTCATCCGGTACGCCGGTTATCGCGTTTAACAAAGGCGGCGTTAAAGATACGGTAATTGACGGTGAAACCGGCGTTTTGTTTAATGAGCAAACACCGGAGTCAATAAAAGATGCCGTTAACAGATTTGAAACAATTTCAGGCAAATTTAATCCAACTGCGTTAAACGAATATGCCCGTAAGTTTGACAGGAAGAATTTTGAAAGCAAAATTAAAAATTTTGTTGATGAAAAATGCGGGCTCTTTTTCTAATTTTAATTGCACGGATGTTTATCTAAAAAATGATCACGAATAAAAAATCAACTTACTACTTGCGTTTATTTACAGATCTTGTAATTCTCGATTTGTCGTTTTTCCTTTCCGCCGTAATTGCGCAATCGTTAAAAGTGCTTCTTACCCGCAACTACATGTTTGTTTTAATGATGGCGTTGAATTTTGTGTGGTATTTTGTATCGAATGTAATTAATTTTTACGAAGACTACAGCGTCCGTTCCTTTACATATCAATTTCCAAAGATAATAAGAAATCTAGCAGCCCAAATACTAACTGCCGTGCTGTTTATATTCCTGGCCAAAGAAGATCTGTTTACGCGTAATTTCATTTTGTATTATACTTTTTTTATACTGCTATTTATAAGCACTAGGGTAAATTTATCGAAACTGCTGCAGGTTAAAATTCGCGGAAAAGAAAGCAACTTAAGAAACGCGTTAATAATAGGTGCCGGCGAGCTCGGGAAAAATTTTTTCCGGTTCATTTCAAATCGCCCGGAGTTCGGGTATAATGTTATCGGGTTTATCGACAACAACTTGAGTTCGCAGGAAGAGCTAACAATTCTGGGAAAAATAGATTCGTTAGATAGATTAATCGATGAAAAAAAATTAGATGAAATTGTAATTGCGCTTCCTATGTCCGCATCCGATCAGCTTGATGAAATAATTAAAATTTGCAATAGGCATGCAATAAGGGTTGATATTATACCAGATTATTTTAGGTTCATTTCCAAGAAATACCAGATTAGTATGATCGGAGATTACCCGATTATTTCGGTTAGAAACGAACCTCTTTCCGAAATTCATTGGCGGATTATAAAACGTTCAATCGATATATCTTCTTCCGTTCTTGTGATAGTTTTTATCCTTTCCTGGTTTATCCCGCTTATTTATGCAATAAACAAAATTTTTTCGCCCGGGCCGGTATTTTTTATTCAAGATAGGGTTGG
>DAIERC010000410.1 GCA_027347125.1 Ignavibacteriales bacterium | reverse complement strand
AAGTTTTGCATGGTTCATGCCTATAAGCTGGCTTAACGGCCTTTGAAGAAGCATGGAAGCCGCGGGATTGGCATCCAGAATAATTCCTGTTGAAGGATCGGCAAGTATAATTGCGTCGGGCCCGCCCTCAAACAATGTTCTGAATCTTTCTTCACTCTCAATTACAATCTGTTCAATTAATTTTCTCTCGGTTTCATTTGTAATCATCACATGTATTGCGTTTTGTCCCTCAAAAACAAGGTGGTGCGCAACAATTTCGGCATGAATCAAATCGCCCGTTTTTTTCATGTGCTTAACAGTAAAGATTTTACCGGGGGAGTTTACCAGGCCGAGCATTATGTCGTCATATTTGGAAAGGTTTTCTTCTGCCCATAATTTTTTAAATGTTAAACCGAGGAACTCATGCTTGGAATAACCATATTCTTCAACAGCAGATTTATTTGCCGCCAAAATGTTAAATACATTATCTACAAGAATAAGCATCGGCATGGGGTTTCGTTCAAACAGGTAGCGATAAGTTGTCTCGGACTCGGTTAGGTTTTTATTCAACTCGTTTAATTCATTCAGCACGCCGGCAACTTCCATATTTTTTTGCGACAGTTCTATATTGGTTTGTGATTTTGTTCTGAAACGGTTATAAATTACAATTGATAAAATTACAATTAACATAGAAGCAAAAATCATCAACAGAAATATTGAGTTTTGCCTGTCCGATTTTAACTTTTGAATTTCTTTTGCTTTTCTTTCCAGCTCAAAACGATTGCGGTATTCATCAAGTTTGTTTTTTAATTCCTGGCTAAAAATGGAATCTTTTACCTGGGTATATTTTTTAAAGTATTGAAGCGACAGTTTGTAATCGGTTAGGTTTTTGTAAATTTTTGATAAGCTTTCCAGGTTATCAAGTATTACTCTGTTAAAATTAATTTCCCGGGCAAGCCCCATACTTTCTTTATGGTAAGCCAAAGCTTTATTGTATTGCTTCATTAAGCTGTATAACACACCGAGATTTTTTAACAGTATTGCCTGATGGTTCTTATTGCCGATTTTGTTGGCTATTTTTAATCCCATATTAAATTGTTCGGCCGCCGCTTTATATTGTTTTAAGCTTCTTAAAACGGAGCCCATACTTAAATAAGAATTTACCATGTCTATGGGACCGGCGTGTATTTTTTTCTTAAGCTCCAATGCCTTAGTATTATATTTCAAGGCATTGTTTAATTCACCGTTTAACCAATACATGTTTGCAATATTGTTATATGTTCTTGCAAGCAATTTTTCGTTTGGATGTGCCTCAAGCAATTTCAAAGCCTGGTTATAAAAATCCGTCGCCTTAGAAAATTCGTTAAGATTTTTATAAAACACTCCGAGATGATTGTACGTTAATATTATGCCGTCGTAATCTTTTATATCTTCATAATTCTGAAGCGCCTTTAGCTGGGCAGCCAACGCTCTTTCGAAATCACCAAAAGTTTGAGTTATTATGCCTATATAATTAAGCGTTTTTGCAATTCCCTGCCTATTATGAATTTTATGATAAAGCGTTAATGCTTTATTATTAAAATCGAGCGACAAAGCATTATCGCCGTGCACATAATAATTATGCCCAAGGCTATATAAAGCTTCTGCTTCTTGAGATGTATTTAGAGTTATACGGGAAAATTTTAATGATAGCGAATCGTAATACAGGGCAGAATCAATATTAGCGTTCTCAAAAGATTTTCCGATTTTCAGGTATAATTCAGCTTTCCCTTCGTCCCCGGCTTTATTAAGTAGTTTGGTTAAACTGTCCGGCTTGCGTTGTGCTGAAGCAAAGAAAAGAGGAAGAATGATCAACAGCAATATTTTATTTGATCTTTGAAATATCATTCTTAATTTTTTCTGCTAATGGAATAACTGACATATTTTTTATTTTACCTTTAAATGCATACGGACATTATAAAAAATTGCCTTCGAGTATAACCGAAGGCAACTCTTCATTTTCATTATCGAAAAATAGGATAAAAAGTTGATAAAACTAACGTGTTTTTACGGAGATAATAATTTAATGTTGGAATGATTAGGGTTTGCTAAAAACATATTCAATAAAAAAGGCTCTTTGTTAGAGAGCCTTTTTTTATTTCTTTATTTTTTTAATCTTAATTGTGCCTATCATTGTTTTAAGTGTAATTTGTTCGCCGCCGCCGTTAAGCAGATAAGTTGCGTTTACAGCTCCCGTATATTTACCGGCTTTATAAGTTTTTGCCGGGATATCCGAAACAACCGCATTGTCATCAGAATGAGGATGAACACTTTTTACCAAAGCATTAATAGTAACCTTTTCAGCCTGATTAATATAAAGAGAAATGTTTCCGGCCATGGTGGAAATATTACTGGGGCCATTTCCGACAGACTTTAATTCAACATTAACATTACCGGCATTTGTTGTTGCTTCCACGGGACCAGAGACATCATAAAGTTCTATGTTTCCGCCAAGCGTTTTAACAGTAACAGGTCCGGCCGATCCGGCAAGTTTGATGTTGCCGCCGTTGGTTTTAGCAATTGCGCTTTTGCTTACTTTTTTAAGAATTATTCCTCCGCCCATTGTTATTGCGTTGGCGGTTCCGCCAATTTCGCCTGCGTGTATTTCGCCGCCGTTGGTTTTTACATAAAGATTACCGGATATATTTCCTGTTTCAATGCTGCCGCCCAGAGTTGATATGTGTGCATTACCGGATATATTCCCGGCAACAATATCACCACCGTTTGTTGATAAATTAAGCTCGCCGTAAACATCATCAGTATTTATATCGCCGCCGTTTGTATTAAGCGTTGCTTTGCCGGTTATTTTTTTTACGGTAACATCGCCGCCGCCGGTATTAATATCTACCCAACCTTTGATATCGGATTTTAAATCCACATCGCCCTGATTGGTTTTTACATCAAGGTTAAA
>DAIERC010000397.1 GCA_027347125.1 Ignavibacteriales bacterium | reverse complement strand
GGCACAGGAAATTATTCCTTTATTAACTGATCCCGGTGTTCCATCCATTATGACGTACGCCGACAATCTGCCTTATAAATACGTTCATCCTCTGGAGTACTATAAAACCGCCCTCGGCCTTGTTATGCTCAGAGAAAATATTCTCGGACATCAAAGATTCGATTATGCCTTCAAGACATATATTAACCGTTGGGCTTATAAACATCCTTCCCCTTCCGATTTTTTTAGAACGATGAACGACGCTGCAGGCGAAGATTTAAATTGGTTCTGGAAAGAATGGTTTGTAAAAACCTGGACATTGGATCAATCGGTGAAAGACGTAAAATATGTTGAGGGTGATACATCTAAAGGCGCCATTATAACAATTGAAAACAACGACAAAATGGTTATGCCGGTAACAATACTCGTAAAGGAGTCTAACGGTAAAACCGGGCGCATAAATCTGCCGGTCGAAATCTGGGAGAAATCGGGTGAATGGTCTTTTAAATATAATTCAACAAGTTTAATCGATTCGGTTATAATAGATCCGGATGAAAGTTTCCCCGATGTAGACAGAAAGAACAACATCTGGACGTCGGGAACAAAAAATAAATAACTGTTAAACATTTTTAAAATACACGGATTAAAAATTTATGAAAAAAATATTCCCCGCTGTTTTCATGCTGTATGCATTATTAGGAATATCTACTTTTATTTTAGCCCAAAATAAAAACGAGTATAATCCCGGGGCAGTGTTCGATCCGACATTTTTGAATTCCCCCGGAACGGTTTACAGAAGCGGCGACGGTATGCCCGGCCCGGATTACTGGCAAAACATCGCAAACTATATTATCAAAGCCAAACTTGATACCGCAGAGAAAAAAATTACGGGCACTGTTATTATAAAATATAAAAACAACAGCCCGGATTATCTTTCGTACCTCTGGCTTCAACTGGATCAAAATATTTTTAAAAAAGATTCAAGGGGCTCATTAACATCGCCTGTAGGCGGCAGGCACGGATCTGAAAAATCATTTACGGATGGATATAACCTGCAATCTGTTTATGTTGAACAGAACGGGGAAAAAGTAAAAGCCAATTACATGGTTTCCGATACCAGGATGCAGATTATTCTACCTTCACAAATGGAACCTAAAAAAAGTTCCGTTACAATAGAAATAAATTATAATTTTAACATTCCAGGCAGGGGCGCAGGTAGAATGGGTTATTTAAATACCAAGAACGGCACGATATACGAAATAGCCCAGTGGTATCCGCGAATGGAAGTTTATGACGACATAATCGGCTGGAATACTCTTCCCTATTTGGGAACAGGAGAGTTCTACCTGGAGTATGGTAATTTTGATTATTACATAACCGTGCCTTCGAATCAAATTGTAGTCGGCTCCGGCTTGCTTCAAAATCCGGAAGACGTGCTTACAAATGAAGAAATTGCGAGACTGAATAACGCAAAAAAAAGCGACAGCACAATCTACATAATAAAGCCTGATGAAGTTAATAATTCTAAAATGCGTCCTTTTTCAAATGGAGATTTAACATGGCATTTTAAAATGGAAAACTCCCGTGATGTATCTTGGGCTTGTTCCGATGCCTTTGTTTGGGACGCGGCAAATATCAATCTTCCTGATGGGAAAAAAGTTTTAGGTATGTCGGTTTATCCTGTTGAAGTGGCCGGTGATTCCGCCTGGGGAAAAGCAACCGAATTTGTAAAAAGCACTTTGGAAACTAATTCAAGTATGTGGTATGAATATCCGTACCCGGTAGCGGTTAATGTTGCCGGTACTGTAGGCGGAATGGAATACCCCGGAATTGTTTTCTGCGGTTGGAAAGCAAAGGGACCGGAGCTGTGGTTAGTAACAACCCACGAGTTCGGGCACACATGGTTCCCGATGATTGTAGGCTCCGATGAGCGTGAAAACGCCTGGATGGATGAGGGTTTCAATACATTCATAAATACGTATTCCTCCCGAAATTATAAGCACGGCAAATACAAATCTTATATTAACAGCGGCAGGGCTATGCCTTTTTTCCTGAATCAAGATTTTAAAAAACCTATTTACACTTATCCGGACGGGTTTAACGAGATGGAATTAGGTTACCTTGCATATTTTAAACCGGCAATCGGTTTATATATTTTAAGAGAATACATTTTGGGACACGACAGATTTGACTATGCTTTTAAAACTTATATTAATCGCTGGGCTTACAAACATCCTTCACCCAAAGATTTTTTTAGAACGATGAACAGCGCTTCAGGTGAAGATTTAAACTGGTTCTGGAAGGAATGGTTTTTCGAGGATTGGAAATTGGATCAAGCTGTAAAAACAGTTAAGTATGTAAAGGGAGACCCGGCCAAAGGCTCAATAATAACTATTGAAAACCGGGATAAGATGGCAATGCCTGTTACGGTTTTAATTAAAGAGCAAAACGGTAAATCGGGGGAAGTTAATTTGCCGGTTGAAATCTGGACAAAAACAGGTGAATGGAGTTTTAAATTTAATTCTACCAGCATGATAGATTCTATAATTATTGATCCGCAAAAAATGCTTCCCGATGTTGATACCGAAAATAATATATGGACTTCGGGCACGGAGAAAAAGGAAGAAAAGAAATAAACGGCATAGAACATGTAGTTAAAATATTACTCGAACATATTAAATTGTACGGTTCCTACAATTGTCTCGAATGATTTGCCTAGTAGAACCAATACCGAGTCCGCTATCGGTTTTATCTGTTTGTCGATGTAATGCTGGTAGTCGATATCGCTGTGGTCAAGTTCGATGGGAATCGGCCCGCGCTTGGTAATTATGTATTGAATGGACCCGGAATTAGTACCAAGTAACATCGCTGCTTTAACTTGCGGTGGAACATTTTTAGTATAAGTCTCTATACTTTTACGAAGCCTTTTTTTATAAACAAGTTTGTTGTTGTATTCGCCTTTCTTTATACCCTTTACAACATCCCGTAACCAATCATCAACTTCCTTATCATGGAAAATTCTATCGTACAATTCCACCTGGAAATCTTTTGCCAATTTTGTCCAATCCGATCGAACCGATTCCATCCCGACAAAATCCAGTTGTTCCTTTTCAGTTAACACCAGCAAGCCGGCGTACCTTTTCTTGGCTCCCATCTCGCTGCCGCGCGAAGGAGTAAGCACAAATTTTTTATAATATTTCTCGTACTCTATTTCCAGATGCGATTCAACATTATATTTTTTCTTAAGTTCTTTCTTCCAATAATCATTAAGCCTATCTGCAATTAACTGTCCTTTATTTTTTGAAAAACCTGCGTCTTCAATTTTCAATTTTACAAATAACGAGTCTGTGTCGCCGTAAAGCACTTCGTATCCGTCTTTCTCCAAAAACTCTTTGCTTCCCAGCAGAAGCCGCTGTCCAGTGCTTGTAATAGCCGATGGAAGATCGGGATGAAAGAACCTGCAGCCGTAAGAGCCCATTACACCGTAAAAGCTGTTCATTAATATTTTTATGGCTTGCGAAAGATACTTATCTTTATTCTTCTTTGCTTCGCTTCTTTGCAGCATAAGAGTTTCAATAAATTCAGGCAGATAATTTTGAGTAGATGAAAACCGGTAGCCTGCAGGTGTTTCTATCGTGTCTCTGTCGTTCCTTAGCCTAGATAAAGGGTCTATCTTAAACGTCATAATAATTGACGGGTACAGGCTTTTAAAATCAAGTACAATTACATCATCATAAATTCCGGGCTTCGGATCAATTACATATCCGCCCGCAAGATGATCTGACTCCTGCAAATCTTTTGTGTTAGGAGCGACAAAGCCGGAGCGGTGAATTCTGGGAAGCAGAAAATGATCGAATGCTGCCGTCATCATTCCCAGCTGATCCATAAACAAACCTGACAGCTGGGCGCGCTTCACGCTTTGTTCAATTATTCCCGTCTTCTCAAAAATATCAGATACTAAAATTGCGTCGTTTAAATTATATTCGGCAAGTTTTATCTTCTCATCTTTGAACAATCTTTCAATCTCTTTTATTTTATTTTGCTCCGGCGTAATTGTTTTACCGGTGCCAAGAAGTTCCTGCGCCACCGTTTCAAGTTTATAATCTTCAAACGAATAAAAAGCTGTTCGCAATGCCGGAGGGCCGTCAATAATTATCCGCCCCGATACCGACGCAAAATAGCTTCCCGATTTTCTGGTTTTAAGTGCTACCCTTCCATTTCCCCGCGCGATGTCAAAAGCCACTCCTATTTCCTGGCATTTTCTTTCCAGAAACATTAAATCAAATCCGATAACATGCCAGCCGATAATTATATCGGGATCAACTTCATTAAACCATTTTATAAAAGCGGAAAGTAATTCTTTTTCCGATAATAGTATTTCCAAATATTTAGGTTTTCTTTTCTGTTTAAGTTCGCCCAGCATGAAAACTTTTTTAATCTCATCCTTGACGGATTTTACATGCGCAGCGATAGAATAAAGTGTATCGCTCCTTGTCCCGGTTTCTATATCTATCGATAGAACCGAAAATTTAGGGGTAACCACCGCAGGCTTTATTACAGGATTTTTTATAACTGAAATGTTTCCCCTCCGGACGGCTTCGCCATTTACATTCATTTGAACATTGATAAATCTTTCCATCAAATATCTTCTTACCGGGTCAACATCCGATTCGTATGTATGAATATAATTATCTTCTAATATTTGCGCCGCATCTCTTAATTCCTTTTGAGTATTGAAGTAAAGAGCGTCAACATCGTCCCCGCTAAACGATTTAAGATTTACTTCCTTTCGTTTATAATTCCTTAAAATAATTTCAATTTCAATTTTTCGTTCGATGAAGAAAACAGGTTTTACATTGTCGATAATAATTCTAAATGTTTCTCTCTCTTCAGATATACCCCATAAAGATAGGATGTTTTTGCCGTTTGCATCCTGCCACTCGCCGGTTAATATGTAAATATTTTCCGATATCAAATTTTCTTATCCGTGTTTATTTTGATCATTATTGATTTCCAAAATAAATCCTTCATTCCTAACTGCTTTTGTTGATGTAACCAAATTATAAATTGCAAAAAGTTCGAATGAAAATGGAATATAGCCAATATATCCCAGCACCGGCATTTCAAAGATGTGCGCGAAATTTAAAAACGGCAGATTATAAATCCATTTGGGATACGAATAATAATTCCACATCTCCCAGAAGAGGCCGCAGATAAGGCTTCCGGCAGCAAGAGCTAAAAACGGGTACCAGTCGCCTGCTTCGGCGTATCTCATTAAGCTTTTATTACCGAGCCAATAATTAACCGGGTCAATAATAAAAAACAAAGCTATCCAGACCATGTAATAAAAATATTCCGGTAGTATTATAATTAGCAGTAATATTATCCACCCGGCTATAAAATATTTTTTTATTGATGACCGGTTTATCCTGAATGATTTTTTTACAATTATTCCTTTTGCCCATTTAAATGTTGAAATCAGTTCCGCTGTTCCGAAAACCGACGGCATAACAGTTGAAAAACTTAACGATGCTAGTAAGAAATATTGCATGCCGGTAAAATATTCGCACCCCATGTAACGCCAGTTGTTGGTAAAAACATTTAACAGCTCAAACAGCCACCACGCCGGCGAAGATATTAGAAACAAGAGAAAATATTTCTTCACGCTTCTTTGTATTAATGAACTGCCTTTCCTTTTAGCTACAATGCCGTCTACGGTAAGTGCGTATCCGAACCATAGGAAAAAGAATCCCCATTGTGTCCTTAAGCCTTGCAGTGACCAATTCAAATACCAGAACACTATAACAAGTAATATTCCCAGCCATCCATATAACGGAAATTTTTTCATTTCAACTTTTCTTCAACGCTTTTTATTTTGTCATCCATAGTTTGATTTCGATCATTTCGTGTTCCTACTCTTATTGTAGTAGAAATTCTCGGTGCGCCTTTCTTATGAATTGTTTCATGACATTCTTTAACGGCAGCAAAAACTTTATCCCAGTCGCCTTCTACGTTTGTTCCGTAGGCATGCATTTTATAATTCAAGCCGCTCTTTTCTAAAATCTTTTGACACTCGGCTACATATTTAGAAACCGAAACACCAACGCCAATTGGAACAACACAAAAATCCAATATTACTTCCATCTCATAATCCTTTAAGAAATATCTTATGATAATTACTTGATAAAAATAGCTAAAAAATATGGACAAGTCATCGAAAGAGTTGGTGGCTGAAAGGAAATGACTAAAAATAAATACGATTTTTATTTTTTATACTTCGCTATCAACACCGGAAGTATAAAAAGCAAAAGCAAGCTCGATAAAGAAAATCCTCCTATAACGGCAATAGCAAGAGGCTGCTGCATTTGGGCACCTGGG
>DAIERC010000367.1 GCA_027347125.1 Ignavibacteriales bacterium | reverse complement strand
ATTAATCCCTTTCGAAAGAGTATTCGGCAGAGAGATCGGCAAACTGTTTAAAAAACTTCACGAGGAAAACGGTGTTGTTTTCAGACTGAGCCGCACTTTAAAAGCATTTGAAGGAAAAGAAAAAGATGAAGCGATTGCTCTTGAGAATGGAGGTAAAATTGAAACCGATCTTGTTGTGCTTGGCGTTGGCGTGGAACCATCAACGGAGTTCATAAAAGGATTGAAGCTTCTACCAGATGGCAGCGTGATGGTTAATCAATATTTTCAAGCAGCTAAAGATGTTTATGCTGCGGGCGACATTGTTACAATTAAGGATTGGCGTACAGGCGAGGATGTAAGAATAGAACACTGGCGCGCTGCCCAACAGCAAGGGCGGATTGCCGCGCACAATATGGCCGGAAAAGAAACCTCTAATAACAGCGTTCCGTTTTTCTGGACTTCACAACTCGGCTTAAATTTGCGGTATGTTGGGAATGCAAAAGACTGGCAGGAGATCGTTATCCACGGCGAAATTATGGTAAAAGATTTTATCGCATTCTATATAAAGTACGACCAGGTATACGCCGCCGCTGGTTGCAACAGGGATCAAGAAATGGCAGCAATTGAAGAATTGATGCGGTTAAATAAAATGCCCTCCGCATCAAAACTAAAATATGATTCCGTAAATTTTATCGAGTTGTTAAAGAAATAACAAAGTATATTTTGTTCTCTTATTTTAATATTACTATAATTTGAATTTTCTATTTCTCACATCCTAAAAATTTCTTTGATGATTCGACTTCATCATTTTTCCGTTTCGTATTACCTTGAATAAATATTTTTAGTTACAGCAATATTAATGCCGCTTATTTAGTATTTTAAACAAAAGCGACGACAAAATTCATTTGAAAGTGATTTCCTAAAATTAAAATTTGAAAGAGGATACTATGTATTCCGTATTGTTACTGATATTATTAGGTATATCTGCGTTCTTGTTTATCATGGGAGCGCAAAGGAAAAAAACTCTTCGAATGCTCAGCGGGCTTGTTTTGGCTGTACTTACGCTTGTGTTTTTTTGGTTTATGGGATTCTGGGGAGAAGCCCTGTGGTTTGAAAACCTTGGATACGGCCAAAGATTCTGGACGATCTTTTTTTCCAACGGACTTTTTGCGGTGGCAGGTGCTGCTTTCGGCTGGCTGATGATGATCTTATTTACCATGTTTATTCCAAGGGACCAAAAATTTATACGTGGAATTAATAAAACATTCGGCGTGATTGCGGGAGGAATATGGGGCTTATCCAATTGGGATGTTATTCTTCGCTTCTGGAACGGAGTTTCAACAGGTCAAAAAGATCCCATACTTGGCAAAGATGTAGGTTTTTATTTATTCACACTCCCCTTTCTAGATCAGTTGTACAGCCTAGTATTTTCGCTTGCGCTGGTAGTTTTGATGATAATTTTTTTCGTTACGTTCATACGAATAATCGGCAATAGTTTGAAAGTTTATTTTCCAAAGCTCGGAACAATTAGAACCGAAGACTTTACAACTTCTCTTTATTGGATTACCGGCCTGTTCTTAATTGTACTTGCAATTGGCAAATACATCGATCGTTACCACATAATGTATTCGCAAACCGGTGTTGTTGCCGGCCCCGGCTGGACGGATGTTCATATTCTTTTGCCCGCTTATATGACGGTTGCTATTTTAATGGCGGCAATGGGATTAGTATTAATAATTCCTTCATTAAGAAAAAAAGTTCAGCATCTCTTTGTAAGATATAACACGTTCCCAGAGCGTTCCCACTTTTTTGTTTTCATAACTACGGCTGTTGCCGTTATGGTTATTTGGTTTATCGCGCTTTCGGTTTTACCCGGCGCATTTGAATGGCTTGTTGTACGCCCGAATGAAATTACATATGAAAGACCTTACATTTCGAACAATATAAAATTTACACGGGATGCTTTTGGACTAAATAAAATTGAAGAGAAACAATACCCTGTAAGCGGAACACTTACGCAGAATGACGTTAACAACAATCCGAATATATTTTCTAATATACGGCTTTGGGATTGGCGCGCATTAGACGCTGTTTATAGGCAGTTTCAAACCATCCGTCTTTATTACGAATTTTCCGATGTTGATGTGGACAGATATCATTTTGCCGACCAGTACAGGCAGGTTATGGTATCAGCAAGAGAAATGAATTTGTCAAATCTTCCGTTACAAAGCCAAACGTTTATCAACAAAAGATTCCAGTACACGCATGGCTACGGTATAACAATGGCAACCGTAAACGAATTTACAGATCAGGGGCTGCCGCATCTTCTTATAAAAGATATTCCTCCTAAAAGCGAATATCCTTCGCTTGATATTAAGCAGCCGCAAATTTATTACGGCGAATCAACGAATACTCCCGTTATAGTTAATACAAAAGAAAAAGAGTTCGATTACCCGAGCGGTGAAGATAATGTTTATACAAAATACAAAGGCAAAGGCGGGGTGCAGCTATCAAATTTTTGGCGCAAATTTTTGTACGGATGGAAATTTGACGGAACAAATTTTTTGTTTTCAGATTACCCTACCGACAAAAGCAGAATTATGTTTCACAGGCAAATAGAAGAACGTGTTAAACTGCTCGCGCCGTTCCTAGACTTTGATAAAGATCCTTACGTTGTTCTTGCCGGCGGAAAACTTTACTGGATGATTGATGCTTACACAACATCTGATTATTTCCCTTACAGCCAGCCATTCTCTTCAATTGAAAGGATCGATTATAAAGAAGGTAATCAAACCAAAACTATTACAACACAGGTCGGCAGCCACTTTGAAGGAATAAATTACATTCGAAACTCAGTGAAGGCTGTTGTTAACGCGTACGACGGCACGGTTGATTTTTATATTGTAGATAATAACGATCCGATTGTAAAAGTATGGTCTAAAATATTTCCGCATCTTTTCAAACCTCTTTCGGACATGCCGATGAACCTCCAAGCGCATATGCGGTATCCTACCGATATGCTGCTTATTCAAGGATTAATTTTTGAAAAATATCATATGACCGATCCTACTGTTTTCTATAACCAGGAAGACCTTTGGGTTAGAGCAACCGAAAAATATTACTCTCATGTTCAACCGGTAGAACCGTATTATGTTATGTGGCAGCTGCCTGGAAGCGACAAACAACAGTTTGTTCTGATGCTTCCGTTTACTCCTAAAAACAGGCAGGTTCTTATCGGCTGGATTGCGGGCATGTGCGACCCCGGCAATTACGGCCGCTTCCTTGCTTACCAGTTCCCGAAGGATAAAACAGTCTTGGGCCCGCAGCAGGTTGAAACAAAAATAGACCAGGATAGTTATTTATCAGGGCAGCTAACACTCTGGGATCAGCACGGCTCAAAAGTAATACGCGGTAATGTTCTTGCCATACCGATTAATAATACAATCTTTTACGTCGAGCCGATTTATCTTCAGGCTGAAACTGCCGCTTACCCTGAACTGCGCCTTGTTGTGGTAATGCAGGGTGATAATATGAGTTATGCAAAAACTTTCAATCAAGCCCTGAACGGATTATTCAGTAAAAGCCCCGCCGCAACAACTTTCTTTGCCCAACCGGGTCAGGTTGTATCGGAGGTAAAACAGTCGGTGCTGCAAAAGGCTCAACAAGCAAACGATGCGTTTAACAATTATCTAAAATACAGCGGCGAAAAGCGTTTCAACGAGGCGGCAAAAGAATTAGAAAAGCTTCAGCAGGCGTTGCAGGATTTATCAAACAAAGCAGATGTACCGGCAAAGAAATAACTTTTAAGGGGGCGCTTTACGCCCCTTAACTCCTATTAAAATCATTTGTGACGAACTCACCTTTTTTTTGTATATAAAATCGTATGTTAAAACCAGCGGAATTTTTTTATTCGAACTACTATTGGTTTTATTTTTTGAAGCTTACATTTCTAATATTTTATAGCAAGGATTATAAATGGCAAAAAAGAAAATGATAAATACCTTGTTCTTAGATATCGGCGGAGTTCTTTTAACAAACGGATGGGATAGAAAAACCCGTCATCTTGCGGTTGAAAAATTTAAGCTTGACGAGGAAGAAATAAACGAAAGGCACCATCTTACATACGACACGTATGAATCCGGAAAACTTAGCCTTGACGATTATTTAAACCGTGTTGTTTTTTACGAGAAGAGAAATTTTTCTCATGCTAAATTTAAAGCTTTTATGTTCCGGCAATCCAAAGCGCTTCCGGATATGCTTGAGTTTATAAAAAAACTAAAAAAGAAATATAATTTAAAGGTAACCGCGGTTAGCAATGAAGGGCGTGAGTTAACCCAGCACAGAATAGAAACTTTTAAACTGCATGAATTGTTCGATGCGTTTGTGGCCTCAAGTTTTGTGCATCTTCGCAAACCTGATGTGGATATTTATAAATATGCTCTGGATGTATCGCAGGTTGCGCCCGAATGTGTTGCTTACCTGGATGACCGTCATATGTTTGTTGAAGTTGCCAACGCTCTCGGCATAAATGGCATTCATCATACAGGTTTCGAATCAACACGCAGAGAACTATCTAAATTAGGGCTAACACTAAACGGTAAATAAAAAATTAAAATATTCGAATCGACGAATCGGTAAAGAACATTTTTGAGTTTGGAGGTATTATGCAATCAGCTAGAAAACCGGATCCTACAATTTTAGTCGTATTCGGCGCAGGCGGCGACCTTACCTGGCGTAAGATTATGCCGGCATTATATAATTTGTTTTTAGATAAATGGCTGCCCGAAAAAATTTCAATAATCGGTTTAGACATAAAAGATTTTTCGGATGAACAATTCAGAAAAAGAGTACAGGACGGTATCGATCAATTTTCACGCAGGGGAAAAACAAAACAGGAAGAGTGGAAAAAATTTTCACCTTACATTTCATATCAAAAGGCCGATTTTACAAGCCCCGAAACGTACAAGAAATTAGCCCATATGTTAAACGATATGGAAAAGAAATGGGAAGAAAAATCAAATAGAATTTTTTACATGGCAATTCCTCCGCGTTTTATAGAACCGATTGCTGAAAATCTTAATAAATCGCATGTAACCCAGGATAAGCTTAAATCACGCGTAGTAGTTGAAAAACCTTTCGGGCACGATCTTGAAAGCGCGCAGGAGTTGAACAAAATACTAGGTAATATTTTTGACGAATGCCAGATTTACAGGATAGATCATTATCTCGGAAAAGAAACTGTGCAGAATATGATGGCGTTCAGGTTTGCCAACGCTTTATTTGAGCCAATATGGAACAGAAGGTATATAGATCATGTTCAGATAACCGTTGCAGAGGAAGTAGGCGTTGAGCACCGCGGTTCCTATTACGACCACGCCGGTGCACTGCGCGATATGATACAAAACCATCTTCTTCAATTATTATGTTTAATTGCTATGGAGCCACCGGTATCATTTAACGCGGATGAGGTTAGAAATAAAAAAGTAGATGTACTCAAAGCGATCAGAAAATTTTCGCATGAAGACGTAAGAACCTTTGCCGTTAGAGGCCAGTACGGGCCCGGCTGGATTCAAGGAGAAAGGGTTATAGGTTATAGGGAAGAACCGGGCGTAGATCCCAAATCAAATATCGACACGTTTGCGGCTATTAAATTTTTTGTGGATAATTGGCGCTGGCAAGGTGTTCCTTTTTATTTAAGAACAGGAAAACGTTTGCCCACAAAAGTATCAACTATTACTATTCAATTTAGGCCTGTGCCTCATCGAGCATTCCCTTCCGAATCGATTGAAAATTGGCAGCCGAACAGGCTAATCATTTCAATTCAGCCGCAAAAAGAAATTACGCTTAGGTTCCAATCAAAAAAACCGGGGCTTAAAATGATTCTCAACCCTGTTGAGATGACTTTTAATTACGATAACGCTTATAATTCCGAACCGCCCGAAGCATATGAAACATTGCTGCTTGATACCATGCTGGGCGATGCAACTCTTTTTATGCGTGCAGACCAAGTAGATACCGCATGGCAGGTAATAACGCCTATTCTTGAAGCGTGGCAATCTACAACGCCAGGTGATTTCCCGAACTATGCAGCCGGTACGTGGGGCCCTGAGGACGCTGAAGCACTTATAGCCAGGGACGGTAACAATTGGATAATGGCACCGTTAAAATTTAGCGAGAACTCAAAAGAAAAGACAACATAAATCTGTTAGGAACAACAACACGAAATAATTTGAAGGAACAAATAATTTTATAACGCATCAAACTGGCTAAATAGGAATTTATAATATTAACAAGGGGTGATAAAATGAAAAAAAGAAATATCCCATTAGGTAAAATTTTCGGTATTCCAATTGGATTGGATTATACCTGGTTCTTAATTTTTGTCCTCCTTTCATGGACGCTTGCCGTAAATTACTTTCCAACCGAATTTAAGAACTGGTCTTTTGTAGAATATTGGTGCGTTGGAATTGTAACCACAATTATGCTTTTTGTAAGCGTCATATTGCATGAACTGGGGCATTCAGTTATCGCATTGAGATATAAAATAAAAGTTAAGCAAATAACTATTTTTATTTTCGGTGGTGTTGCGGAGATTGCCGGTGAACCGCCCAAGGCCTCCGCCGAGTTTTGGATTGCAGTTGCCGGCCCTTTGGTAAGTTTTTTTCTTTCAGGAATTTTTTACGTACTTCAGATACTAACAAAAAACACCGCTCCTGTTTTTGCCGTGTTTGAATACCTGGCGTATATAAATTTTGCATTGGCAATTTTTAATTTAATTCCCGGTTTCCCGCTGGACGGCGGCAGAGTATTAAGAGCAATAGTTTGGGGCTTTACACACAACTTCCGCAGGGCAACTTATATTGCTGTTATTGTAGGAAGATTCTTCGGCTTTTTATT
>DAIERC010000346.1 GCA_027347125.1 Ignavibacteriales bacterium | reverse complement strand
CAACTATCGAAGATTTCACTCCCATTTCTTTTAAAATGTTGTAGTGCCTTTCGTCCCTGGCAATTTTCCGGATAAGCTCGTCATCAATGTTTTGCAATAGCTGTGCCTCTCCGGAATTTATAACCCCGTATATGACGTAATTATAATTTGGGGCGGGCGGATATTCTTTTTCCAAGGCGCTGGAAATTTTAAACTTGTTGATATCTACGTGTGAGACTGCAACACGTTTTAATTTTTTATCATCAATAATATCAAACACGCACCAGTCGGCCAGTTCACGTGTTATAAGCCCGGCAACAATTTTTAAAGTATAATTATAATCGAGAGATGAATTGAGAATTTTGCTAACCTCGGTAAGAAATTCCAACCGCTTTTTGCCGAACTCAAGTTGAGCTTTTGCTTCCTTAATATTCTTCAGTGATTTTTCAAGTTCAGCTTCAACGTGTTTACGCTCGATGGCGGTAACAAGAACGTTGGCAATAGCTTGAAGGAAATGGGAATCGTTTTTTGTAAAAGCTCTTATTTTATTTGTATAAGCGCCTATAACTCCATAAGGTTTGCTGCGCCCTTTAATTACAACCGAAATACCGGCAATAACATTGTGTTCGATCAATAAATCGGATTGCCTAAATCTTTTTTCTCTTCGAATATTTTCCACAATCACCGGTTCATTGGATAACAATGTAAACCCGGCATGGGATTCGGCACCGGAATCGATAAAAGTATTGCCTACGGTACCCTCATTCCATCCGCTGCCGGCGCATAGACAAAGCCTATTACCATCTTCCTGCAATTCCAATATATCGCAAAATTCCAATTCCAAAGTTTTAGAAACTATCTCGGCTGCTTTATCCATTAGACTTTGAATATTCATTCCTCCAAGCGCCGCCTGGCCTAACTCGGCAATTACGGCTTGCTGTTTTATACGGGATTTAATTTCAACATCGGATAATTTTCTGTTTGAGATATCTCTCATAATACCGATAAAAGCTTTCGGTTTATTTTCCGCGTCAAAAACAATAGAAGTATTTACTTCAGCAGGAAATTTTGCTCCATCTTTTTTTATGAGGGTGTACTCTATGTTTTTTGTTTTGCCGTTTACTACTGTGTTATGTTCATTTTCAACGGCGTGTTTCTGGTCTTCAGCGGCAATAAAAGCATATACGTTTTGCCCTATAATATCTTCAACCAGCCCGAAGCCGAACAACTCGGCAGCTTGTTGATTGCAAAATAAAATTTTACCGCTTAGGTCTGTATAAGTAATCGCATCCGGTGATGTTTCTACCAGTGTTCTATAAAGTTCTTCACTTTCTTTAAGTGCCGGTTCTGATTTTTTCTTCTCAATAAAATCCCCGATTTGGCGCCCCAGCGATTCGAGCATTTTAAGCAATTCGGAGTCCGGTTCCGAAATATCAATTTTATAAAAAGCCAGCACGCCGGTAACTTCATTCTTATTTAAAACCGGGAAAGAAAGCGCAGTATGAAAATTAAGTTTAACGGCTAAAGCGGCTCGCGGAAAAAACTGATCGTCAATCATATGGCTGCTCCATATCGGATAACCGCTTTCCCACACCCGGCCCTGCAAACTTACTCCTTTACCGAATTTACATTTTTTGCTTACCTCAATAAATTCCTTCGAGTCAAGCGCGGCTACCGACCAGGAGCCTTCTAATTCCAACAGATGGGATTCTTTATCCACAAGCCATAATTCGCCTATCTGCCAATCCATACCTTCGCAAATTACCTGAAGAATTTTCGGTGTGGAATCTACCAGTTTTCCAGAGTTGGCAAGTAACTTTGTAATTTCGAATTGAGCTGCTAATCTTCTTTCGGCACGCTTTTGTTCCGTAATATCCTGTCCTACCCCTCTGAGTTTGGCAGGGTTATAACTATCATCCAATAATACTTCGCCGCGCCCGTAAATAGTCCTTGTATCACCGTTGGGAAGAACTATCCGGTAATTCAATTCGAAAGGCCTGTGATCATGCAAAGCTTTTTCAAAAATATTTCTTATGTTTTCTTTATCATCAGGGTATATCTTCGAAAAGAAATTTTCTTCCGTCGGGATGAATTCATCTTTATTTAATCCGTAAATTTTGTACAGCTCATCAGACCAATGGATTTTATTTTCTGCTACGTTATATTCCCAGTACCCGAGATGAGCAATTTGCTGTGCTTCTTCCAGTTGTTTCTCACGTATTAACCGTTCCTCTTCCGCCAGCTTCCGGCTTGTGATATCCCTTTCAATAGCTGATGCGCCGGTTACTTTGCCGGTAGCATTTTTAACAGGCGACATAGTAACCGAGACGTCAATAATCTTACCGTCTTTTCGAATTCTAACAGTTTCATAGTTCTCAATGCGTTCACCCTGTTCAATTTTTTTCAGTATATCATACAATTCATCTTTTTTATTATCGGGAATAATTTTAAGAATAGAACCGCCAATCATTTCCTCCGAGGAATAACCGTAAACTTTTTCCGCGGTTTGATTCCAGCTAATAACAATGCCGTTTAAGTCCTTGCTTATAATAGCGTCATCGGAAAACTCAACAATTGAAGCTAGTTGATAAAGGAATGCGTTGTTTTTTAATTCCAATGGGATATCTTCAACCATAACCAGCAGCGAATCTTTATTTTCAAATTTCATATTATAAAGTCGAAGTGTAACATCTATATAATTCCCAAGCTTTGTTTTTAGTTTAAGATTAGAAATTTGAGAGTGCGAATTTAGGTTTACCACTTCTGAAAAAGTCTTACCATATTTGTAAGATAAAACATCATCAAGTGTCATGTTAATAATTTCATCTTTAGAATAATCAAGTTGCTTTAATATCTTATCATTAATATTAAGTATCGAACCGGTTTGCTTATCGGATATCAGCAGCCCTAGTGGGTATTTTTCGAACAAAGCCCGGTTAATATCCGGAGGGAAAAAATTGATCATCATATTCCTTCGTTTTACGTTTAATAAAGATAAATATTTTTTGTCCTTTATAACAGAATCTAAGCAAGCATAATTAATTTGGCGGTTATTATGTTTAAAAGGCAAATATATTTAATTTGAAAAAAATATTCGAACCATTTTCAATCTGGTTAATTAACGGCATCACAAAGAAACAGATTAATAACCTTTTGATTAATAAATTAGTGTTTACAGCGTGGGATAAATCATAGTAACACGTGTTACTGAAATACTTAATTCGGTGTTTGTATATATATAATCTATAGACTATTTTGATTGAAAGCAATCGTAAAGCATTCTTGATACATTAGCGCATACATTAGTACCGGCTTGCATATCGTTTAAATCTTTTGACAAGATAATTAGAATATATTTTCTTCCGTCCGGCAAGTAAATAATTCCTGAGTCGTGAACAACTCCCATTATAGTTCCTGTTTTATGTGCCACCACAACGTTAGATGGCAACTTGGCTGGAATAACGCTATTACATTTTTGCTCCGACAGTATCTTAATCATTTCGTCGCAGGCTTTTTCGGATATTATTTTTTTTAACGCAATAATTTCAAAAATAGTTAACAAATCATATGCTGTGGTTATATTATTTTTTCCTAATTCAAATGCCTTTAAATCTTCAACCCCGCGAATAATTTTAGTATTGTTAACACCCATGCTTTTTAATGTTTCCATTACATTCTTTGCGCCGACAATTTCTACTAAAATGTTTGAGGCCAAGTTACTGCTTACAGTTATCATATAATATACAAGTTCATAAATAGATTTCGGTTTATTAACAAAGTTGTATAATTCCTCTCCCCCGTCATCAGACATATTTAATGAATAGACGGAGCCATCAATAATACTTTTAAATTCATTTTTTATTAAAACAGTATCCTCAAGGTTCAGTTTACCCTTTTGCACCTGTGCAAACACTTCAATCATAAGCGAGGTCTTCATTGTGCTGGCGGCGTGAAAAAATTCATTTTCCCTTATAAATATGATTTCTCCGCCCGGAGTTAGTTCTTTAAATGCCAAAGCGAAAGTACCTTTTGTTTTGCCGAATTCTTTTATAATGCTTTCTTTTATTTCTTTATTTTTTTCAAGCGACATTTGATAACCTTAATATTTGAAATATTTTTTTACACGCCATAGCCAGAATATTATTTCAAACAATATTTTGGAATGTTTACCGGAGGCTCCCTGTATATAATTGTTAAGTGTATCTGAGTATGCTTTAATTTTAATGTGATATAAGTATTTGCATTTAACTGATAACTTTCAAATGTTAATCAAAGGTTTTATTCAAAGCGATTAATAAAACCGGATTAGTGTATCGAACTTAGCTATCAATATTTTAAATATCAATTATTTTCACTAACTTCGAAGCGCAAATAATAAAGGTTAATAAAAATGAAATCAGTATTTGCATTAATTTTATTTCTAGTTGCCGGCGAAACAGCTTTACATGCGCAATCGGAATATCTAAAGTGGAAGCCGTTAGTAATTAATCAGACTCAAAGAATTTGGTATGATGCCTCGTCGATAGATACAGTAGACGGGGACAAATTTAAAGTATGGATTTTGCAGATGTATCAGCCGCCGCTTTCTTTTGATAGTATAGCTGATAAAGTTTAT
>DAIERC010000047.1 GCA_027347125.1 Ignavibacteriales bacterium | reverse complement strand
TTTTTTAAAACTAAATATTGTTCTTAATTTAAGTTATATTTGGCATCATATAAAAATTTGATATTTGCGGATAAAAGTTAAAGAAATTAATACTTTATGAAAATAGGAATAACTTGTTACCCAACCTACGGCGGAAGCGGTGTAGTTGCCACCGAACTAGGAAAAGAACTTGCTCTACGAGGGCATCAGATTCATTTTATAAGCTATGCGCTCCCGTTCAGGCTTACCAGCTTTGTTGAAAATGTTGTGTTTCATGAAGTTGAAATGAGCAATTATCCTTTGTTCGAGTTTCCGCTATACAGCCTTGCCCTGGCAAGCAAAATGGTTGAAGTCGCCGAGTACGAAAAGCTCGATCTGCTTCATGTTCATTACGCTATTCCTCACGCAACCAGCGCTTACCTGGCCAAGCAGATGCTTAAAGATAAAAGAGATATAAAAATAATTACAACGCTGCACGGTACCGATATTACTTTGGTAGGGCTTGAACCTTCATTCCTACCCCTGGTAAAATTCAGTATAGAGGAAAGCGACGGCGTAACGGCTGTATCTAGATTCCTAAAAGAAAAAACCATTACAAATTATTCAATCAATAAAGACATCGATGTTATACCAAACTTTATTGATTCTAATTTATATAAACCAGGCGCCGACTGCGCATTTAGAGAACACCTTGCTCCCCGCGGAGAAAAAATTCTTGTTCACACTTCCAATTTTAGGCAGGTTAAACGTGTAACGGATACTATAAGAATTTTTGAACAAGTAGTAAAAGAAATTCCTTCAAAATTAATACTTGTCGGCGATGGCCCCGACCGCTCCGAATGCGAAAGGTTATGCCGTCAGCTTAATCTTTGCGACAGCATTAAATTCCTTGGTAAGCAGGACGGGCTTGTTGAAATATTGAATGCAGCCGATGTATTTTTAATTCCATCCCAATCAGAAAGCTTCGGCCTCGCGGCGTTGGAAGCAATGTCTTGCGGTATTCCGGTTGTAAGCTCAAGTGTGGGCGGATTACCCGAATTAATAAGGCACAATGAAACCGGTTTTATTGCTGAAATAGGCGATGTAAAGAGAATGGCTAAATATGTTATTGACTTGTTGACAAACGAAAAGAAATATACGCTGTTCTCGGAAAATTCCAGGAAGAGAGCAGTAGAGGTTTTCGATAAATCTATCGTAATCCCGATGTATGAAAATCTTTATAACAAAGTATTAGGCAGTTAACATGATTTTTTATTGCGCCGGCGCCATAAGGGGAGACACCAAGTACCAGAAATATTACAAGAATGTTATTGAAATTATTACTTTGCTTGGCCATACTGCGCTTTCCGAATTGAATGATAATTTTAAATCCGGCGTTCCTTTAACCGACAAAGAAATATTCAAGCGTGATATTAAGTGGCTCGAAAAAAGTAAAGCGGTAATTGCCGAATACTCCGGTGCATCCACAGGTGCCGGTTTTGAAATTTCATATGCTCTTTATAAAATTGAGATACCGGTTTTAGCTCTTTCACACAAGAAGGTAGATACAGTCTCGGCGTTGATTATGGGGTGCAACTCGAACCTGCTTTCTGTTAAGCAGTACGAGGACACGGAAGAACTGAAAAAAATAATTTCTGATTTTATAAAAAAGCTAGAAAAATAAATTTGACGGAAAAAGAATTTGTAGCATGGTGGACAAACAAGCTATGGTCCGGGGGAATAAAAATATTCCCGGATGATTTTAAAAAACCTGCCGAGCTCAAAGAAGTATCTTTGCCGGGCAAAGCGCTTGTTATTGGCGAAGAGTTTTTCGGTGCGTTTGAAATATTAACCGTTGATGGGAATCAGGTTTATCAAGCAGGCAACCATAACGAGGCAAAGTATATTATTTACGCAAATCGCTTGAAACCGGCGGCGGTAAAAGTTCCTTTAAACGACCAAGAAATAAAAGCAACGAACTCGCTTTACGAAAAATATCTCGATTCCATAATCAAGGAAATGGAGAACGACTACAAAATAAAATTCCCTCTTAGTAAAAATTTCAATATGATAGCAAATGAAATTTTTAGGATTTTAAATCTAACCAGATATTGAGCTTTTATTTTGATTGAAGTAAGTGAAAAAATATTTAGCTACCTTAGTTCTTTATTCGGCGAACAATCAGCAAAAGAATATGTCGAATTCATTAAACGCGAGCCCACTACTTACATAAGAGTAAACACACTTAAAACAACTACCGGGATGCTTGCGAATAAGCTGCAAACCGGTTACGGTGTTACAACCGAGACTATTCCCAATATACCTGATACGTTAAAAGTTATTTCCGGTAAAGAAGTAATCGGCAAAACAGTTGAGCATATCATCGGCGATTATTATATACAGGGATTATCGTCAATGATTCCACCGCTAATTTTATCGCCTTTATCTGGCGATAAAGTTTTAGATTTGTGCGCTGCTCCCGGTTCAAAAACTACGCAACTCGGCGGCATGATGTTAAATAAAGGAATCTTGCTTGCTAATGAAATCGCTCTTGATAGGGTAAAGATGCTCGTGTACAACATAGACAGAATGAACCTGATGAATGCGGGCGTTTTGCATTACAAAGGCGAAATGTTGAGCAAAATATATGACGATTACTTTGATAAAATTTTAGTCGACGCACCGTGCAGCGGTTTAGGCATTATCCAAAAGAAAGGCGAAGTTAGCAATTGGTGGTCGCT
>DAIERC010000329.1 GCA_027347125.1 Ignavibacteriales bacterium | reverse complement strand
TGGGTAATTTGCGCCGTTGTTACAATTGTAATTAGTTTATTTACAAAAAAGAAGGCGAAGCAAGAATTAGTCGGCCTGGTAAAAGGGTTAACCGAAGAGAAATTGGATCAGCATTTGCCATTTATTAAAAGGCCTGAGTTTTATGCAATTATCTCTTTAATAATTCTAATTGTATTGAATGTTTTATTCTGGTAAAAATAAATAACATTTGTTAACCAGAATTCTTTCTTAAAAATTGAATGGGAAAAAATATGACAGAAATAAAAATGAAACCTATATGGTATTTTGTAGGATTGATCCTGTTGGTGATGGGTGGAATAATTATGCTTACTGGCATTTATCTTTTATTTGTGCCCTCCACTGAAAAAACCGTACTGGCTAATACTCACCCCGATATTTGGTGGGGAGCTCTTATGGTGTTGTTCGGCGGGTTTATGTTCTTCAAAACTAGAAAGCAAACGGTGTAAAAGTATTATGTTATTAGTTGAAACTGTTGAGAAAAAATATAGAGAACTTTTTAATAATGAGCCTCTCCTGGTAAGATCGCCGGGAAGAGTGAATCTAATTGGTGAGCATACAGATTATAATATGGGATATGTTCTTCCGGCCGCAATAGACAAGGCAATTTATTTTGCAATTGCTCCCAGAAGCGATGATAAAGCTGTTGTTTTTGCGCTCGATATGAACGAGGTGTTTGAGTTTTCGCTAGATAAGCTGCAAGAACAAAAATCGGATAAACACTGGCCTAATTATTTGATGGGAATGGTTGACCAGCTTTTAAAAGCCGGTTATCAACCAAAAGGTTTTAATTGTGTTTTCGGCGGAGACATTCCTCTCGGCGCGGGACTTTCATCTTCCGCAGCACTGGAAGCAGGGCTTGGCTTCGCTCTTAACCACATCTTCAATTTAGGAATTGATAAACTGACGCTCGTAAAGTTATCTCAAAAAGCTGAGAACGAATTTGTCGGTGTAAACTGCGGAATAATGGACCAGTATATAAATGTGTTCGGCAAAGACGGCAACGTATTAAGGATTGACTGCCGTTCGCTTGAGTATGAATACTTTCCGTTTAATTACAAGAATGTTTCAATAGTGCTTTTCGATACCGGCGTATCTCACTCACTTGCAACTTCGGAATACAACCAGCGGCGAAAAGAATGTTCTCAGGGGGTGAATATTATAAGAAAAGATTACCCTGATGTTAAAAGCCTGCGGGATGTTCCGGTTGATATGCTTAACAAATACAGACCAAAGATGGAACCAGTTATTTTTAAAAGATGTAAATATGTTATTGAAGAAAACCTTAGACTGTTGGATGCCTGCGATGCTTTGAATAATCATGACTTAAAAAAATTCGGTTCTTTGATGTACCAGACTCATGAAGGATTAAGCAAAGATTATGAAGTTAGTTGTAAAGAACTTGATTACCTTGTTGACCTGACAAAAGATAATCCGGAAGTATACGGTTCAAGAATGATGGGTGGCGGATTCGGCGGCTGTACAATAAACCTTGTTGAGAACCATGCTATCAACGAGATAAGTAAAACAATATCCTCCCGTTACTATAGCAAGTTCGATATTAAAGCAAAGATTTATGCAACAAAAATTAATAACGGCACCAGTATAATAAAGACAAAAGAAAATGCAGCAGTTTGATTTTAATAGTTATTCGCACCGGCGGAAAAATATTTTAACCGGCGAGTGGATACTGGTTTCACCGCACCGGACAAAACGTCCGTGGCAGGGTGAGGTGTCGGAGCCTGATAAATATGTTCGCCGCAAATACGAACCTGATTGTTATTTATGTCCCGGAAACAAACGCGCTAACGGCGAAGTTAATCCGGAATATAAAAGTACTTTTATTTTTACAAATGATTTTTCCGCCCTGATAAATGATATTCCCGTTTCAAGTGTTAATAAAAATAATCTGCTCGTTGCCAAAAGCGAAAAAGGTATTTGCCGAGTTGTAAATTTTTCTCCACGACACGATTTAACGCTTGCCGAGATGACCGAAAGCGAAATAGAAAACGTTGTTACCGCTTGGCAAAGCGAATTTAAATCTTTATCTGCTAATCCAAATATTAATTACGTTCAAATATTTGAGAACAAGGGAGCTTTGATGGGTAACAGCAACCCTCATCCGCACGGCCAAATATGGGCGCAGCAAAGTATTCCTGTCGAGCCGGCCAACGAATTAAAGCAGTTTAAAAAATATTACGATAAGAACAAGAGCAGCTTGTTGAGCGATTATGTAAAGCTTGAGTTGAAACTGAAAGAAAGAATTATTTATAAAAATAGTTCCTTTGTTGCGCTGGTTCCGTTCTGGGCTGTTTGGCCATATGAAACTATAATTATTTCGAAAAGAAAAGTCGCGAACATTCTTCAATTAACAAAAAAAGAAAAATCGGATTTTTCTAACGTTATAAAAATTGTAACGACCAAATACGATAATCTCTTCGGCACTTCGTTTCCTTATTCGGCGGGAATACATCAAGCCCCTACAGACGGGAAGGAACACGAAGAATGGCATTTCCATATGCATTTCTATCCGCCGTTATTAAGGTCGGCGAGTATAAAAAAATTTATGGTAGGTTACGAAATGCTGGCGGAGCCTCAAAGAGATATAACACCGGAACAAAGCGCAAAAATTTTAAAAGATTTATCTACGGTACATTATAAAAAATCGGGCAACAATTGAATATGAACAATAAAATTTTATTAACGGGCGGCGCAGGTTATATAGGAAGTCATGTTGCACATGAATTAATTTCGCTGGGGTATGATGTTGTTATTCTTGATAATCTTTCGACCGGCAGCATAGAAAATGTTAGCCCGAACTCTACGTTTATAAGGGGAGATATCGGCAACGAAAATATTTTGGATGAAGTTTTTTCAGGAGGAATCGATGCGGTGTTCCATTTCGCCGCATTTAAAGCGGCAGGAGAGTCGATGATAAATCCTTCAAAGTATGCGATAAATAATATCGGGGGATCAATAAAACTGCTGAACAAAATGGTTGAACATAATGTAAAGTATTTTGTTTTTTCATCGTCGGCTGCTGTATATGGAAGTCCTATCAGTTTACCTATTAAAGAAGATCATCCCCTAAACCCAATCAATTATTACGGATATACAAAATTATCAATTGAACAAAATTTAAAATGGTTCTCGGAACTAAAAGGAATAAAATATGCTGCGTTAAGATATTTTAATGCTACCGGATACGATATTCACGGACGAATAAAAGGGAAAGAAAAAAATCCTGCCAATTTATGTCCCGTTATAATGGAAGTTATAAGCGGCATAAGGGAAGGCATGGAAGTGTTCGGCAACGATTATCAAACGCCGGACGGAACTTGTATTAGAGATTATATTCACGTAAATGATTTGTCTTCGGCGCATATTAAAGCGTTGTATTACCTGCAAGCCGAAAATAAAAACTTAACGGTTAATCTTGGTACCGGCAAAGGTTTTTCTGTAATGGAGCTTTTAACTTCGGCCGAAAAAATATCTGGTAAAAAAGTTAATTATAAAATTTCAGGCAGGCGCCCGGGCGACCCGGAAACACTTATAGCAAGTTCATCGCTTGCAAAAGATATTCTTAATTGGACTGCACTTTATTCGGATCCGGAACAAATATTTAAATCAATGTTACCTGTTTATCTTAATTAATAATGGTTTTTCAAATATGAAAAACATCGAGGCTGCACGAGTATTTCATAACGGTTATATAAGCTACGGCTTCTGCGGCAATCAGAATAATATTGTAAACACATTGTAAAACCTGGGGCGGACCAGAATTAAATAATTATTTATTCTTTGAAATAATATCTTTTATAATCTGACATTGCAATCGATACCGCAAACGTTTGCAAGTTTAATTTGTTCAATGACAGTTCTTTTATGACTATGAAAATTTGAACTAAATAAATAAAACGTTTGTGAATAAATGCTGCTGATATCAAAATATGGAAAGGATTTCAGATTTAAATGGATAATGAAAACTAAATATAATCAATATGGATTTTGAAGCAGAATTATTAATAGAAAAGGAGTTAAAATGTTAAAAAAAGCATCTACTGTTTTTTTAGTCGTCGTAACTTTTATGCTTACATCTCAGCTAGTGTGGGGGGCAACCGGTAGGATTGAAGGAAAAGTAACTGATGCAAGCACGGGCGAAGCGCTTATAGGCGTTAATATAATACTTGCAGGTACAGGTATGGGAGCCGCAACAGATTTAGACGGGAAATATATAATTCCGAATGTACCTGTAGGTTCTTATGAACTGAGAGCTTCATATATCGGTTATAAAACAGTAACCTTTAAAATACTTCTAAAAGAAAATATGCATCTCGAACAAAATATAAAGCTGGAGGTGGTAGGCGTTACTGCGAAGGAAGTTGTTGTAACAGCTCAGGCCAGCGGGCAAAGTGCGGCTATAAATCAACAATTAACTTCAAGTAATATTGCAAATGTGGTTTCCTCTGCACGTATACAATCACTTCCGGATGCAAATGCTGCAGAATCGATCGGAAGGCTGCCTGGTGTATCGTTAGTTAGAAATGGAGGTGAAGCTACACAGGTAGTGATCCGCGGTCTTCAGCCACAATATAACTCGATTACTATTGATGGGGTACCAATACCGGCAAACGATGCAGGCAGCATTTCTGCTAGCGGCGCTTACTCTACGCCTACGAATAACCCCGGTGGCCGTGCGGTGGATCTGAGCATGGTTTCATCAAACTCTCTGGAGGGTATTGAAGTGTACAAGACAGTTACACCGGATATGGATGCCGCTGTTCTTGGAGGCACGGTGAACTTCAGCCTCAGGGAAGCAAAAGGAACACCTTCCGGCAGGCCATCGATTTCTCTTCTTGCTCAAGGCGCATATAATGATCTTATGAATACCTATAACGATTACAAGTTTGTTGCAAGCGCCGAACAAAGATTCTTCGACGGCCGCCTCGGCGTATTTGTGCAGGGAATTGCGCAAAGGCAAAACCTTACTTCTAACCAACTAGGAGGATCTTATTATCAACCTAACAAACAAGACAGGCCAGACTCTATTGTGCTTGGGAGTTTGAATCTTACATTTTCCCCGACTATTCAAAAGCGATATGACGGAACTCTAACATTGGACTATAGACTACCGCATGGCAAGATAACTCTTTTGAATTTGATAAGTCATGGTACTTCTACAAACGAGTCCCACAGTGAAACGTATAATCTCGCTAATTATGGAAATGACATACAGTTCGGAACACAATTGTCGTCTAATGAGCTAAATGTTGTAACAAACATTTTGCAATATAAACAAACATTAGGCTCATTCGATATGGACGTTAAGTTTTCCAACGCATATTCGGATAATCGAACTCCAAATGGTTGGAGTCTTGTATTCGATCAACTTTCGGCAGGGACAAATGGCATTGCTAATTATCAAAATCCAATGCAAATCGCGAATGCCTCTCAAAATTTGATAAACCTGGACAAAATGGTATGGGCGGGAAATTCGACGTGGAGCAGTTTCAACAAGCAGAACGACTCTCGAGCCTCAATCAGCCTTACGAGGAATTTTAATATCTCAGATAAAGTTTCTGTTACATTGAAGGCGGGAGGGCAATATAATTACATGACACGTTATTATAATTTTGATGACGGCTTTGGCAGTTTATATAGCGGTTCTGCCACAGGATTTAGATTATCACTCGTTCAGGCTCTTCCGTGGCTTACACAACCGCCGTATAATTTTGACCCTACCGGCAACAAATACTTCTATATCAACGGATTCTATAATTCAAGTATGAATTTCGGAAAATTTCTTAAGGGCGATTATAGAATGTTTTCCGCAGTAGACGCCGGCGTAATAGATAGAATTATGAATGAAATAAAAATCTTGGGTGCCGCGGCAACACAACCTCAAACAGTACCAAGTTATCTTCCTGATCAGTATAGTAGCACTGCCAGTGATTATAACGGAAATGAATTCAGAAGCGCCGAATATCTTATGGGAACGTTTAATATAGGACCGCAGATAACTGTTATTACTGGTGCCCGCTATCAGGGGCTTAAGACTACTTATACCGCTCCGCATTTTATA
>DAIERC010000320.1 GCA_027347125.1 Ignavibacteriales bacterium | reverse complement strand
ATTGCCGGATATAGACAGGTTCATTTTGATTTTGCATGATTTTGAAAAATATACTGAAATTGAAGTAGCAGATTTGCTTTCGCTGAAAGCGGAAGATATCCGCGAAAAATTAATAAACACCAGAAAATTATTAGAAACGGCAGGCGGACTTCAAAATATATCTTTACCTTTTGAAGAAAGGATAAAACAGCTTCCTTTTAAAATAGAACCGCCACATAATTTATGGGACGATATTTTTAAAGAGTTGAATTCCATAAAAACACACCTCGCCGATGGAACCGCTGAGCAAGGAATTAATAAGAAGAGTGCTTTTTCCTGGTTTAAGAGAAACAAATAAAAAGATTTCTCTTAGTAAAAAGCCCCGTTTGCAACGGGGCTTTTTAATTTGTTATCGTTTAGGCCTGTACATGTGTGTACTTTGGCCGAAGAATACCTCGGCGGCTTCCATAACTGTTTCCGAAAGAGTTGGGTGCGGATGAATTGTTAATTTTAGATCGGTTACGTTCGCTCCCATTTCAATTGCCAATACGCCTTCGGCAATAAGTTCTCCGGCGCCGGGCCCACAAATACCAACGCCTAATATTCTTTGAGTGTCGGGTTCAATAATTAATTTTGTAACGCCGTCGCTTCTGTCCAAAGTTGTAGCTCTGCCCGAAGCCGCCCAGGGAAATTTAGCGACCTCAAATTTTATGTTTTGTTCTCTTGCTTTAATTTCCGTAATACCTGCCCATGCAATTTCAGGATCTGTAAATACAACCGCAGGTATGGCTTTAGGTTCAAAAGCAACTTTATGGCCGTTAATGGCTTCAACAGCAACGCGGCCTTCGTGCGAAGCTTTATGTGCAAGCATAGGCTCGCCGGCAATATCGCCGATGGCATAAATATTCGGGTCATCGGTACGAAGCTGCTCATTTACAACAATCCACCCTCTGGTGTTTGTTTTTACTTTAGTATTTTCTATTCCGAGGCCTTTTGTTTCAGGCCTTCTGCCGATTGACATTAAAACATAATCATAAACAATCTCTGATATTTTTCCTTCGCCGTCCTGAATGCTAACGCTTATTCCGTCTTTTACTTCTTTAAGTGAAAGCACTTTCGAATTAAGCATGACTTTATCAAATTTTTTCTCAATTCTTTTTGATAAGAATGCTACCAAGTCTCTATCTGCGCCCGGCAGTAAACCGGGAGTCATCTCAACAACGGAAACTTTTGTACCCAGCGCATTATAAACAGAGCCAAGTTCTAAGCCGATATAACCGCCGCCGATAATCAAAAGACTTTTGGGTATCTCAGGCAGATCAAGTGCCGAGGTTGAATTAAGCACCCTGGGACTATCTATATTAAGAAAAGGAATTGTAGAAATAACCGAACCGGTTGCAATTATCGCTTTCTCGAATTTTATTTCTTCAACTCCGCCTTCTGTTTTTTCAACTTTAAGTACGGATGAATTTATAAAGCTAGCGGTGCCCTGTATATAATTAATTTTCCTTTGCTTAGATAAAATTCCCAACCCTCCGGTTAATTTACCTACAACGCTGTTTTTCCAGGTCCTTAATTTGTCCAGGTCTATTTTAGGTTTTGAAAATTCA
>DAIERC010000318.1 GCA_027347125.1 Ignavibacteriales bacterium | reverse complement strand
CGTTGATGGACTTCGGTACTTATTTTGGCGAATCTGTTGTATCGCAGCTGGCAGCCTTGGGGTTCGGCTTGTATGGAGTGGCCTTTAATGACGATGAGTTTTTGCAAATCGGTTTGGAAATATATGAATCATATTTTATTGCAAATAATATTAACTCTATAATGAAACGTACTTTTGGAAGAACACGCCCGTATGAAAATAAAGGGCCGTATGAATTCAATCCTTTTTCTTCTGGAAACAATCCCGTTCATTCTTTTCCTTCCGGACATTCAACTTTAGCTTTCTCTCTTTCCTCCGTAATCGCTTCACATACAAAAAACACTTTATTAAAAATTCTTATTCATACACCTGCAGTTATAACCGCAATTTCTAGAGTTTACAATAATAAACACTGGTTGTCTGATGTTTTTATGGGAAGCGCTGTAGGCTATTTGGTAGGTTCTTACCTTGTATCAAGGCACAGCAACCAACCGCATAACAATTACTCAATTGGGTTGGACGGTAATGGGAGAATATGTTTTCAAATAAATTTTTGATTGATAAAAGTATTTAAAATCAAAAGGGCGGATGTTTAATCCGCCCAAAGTAGCCAACATAGCATTTTAATTATACATCGTAATACAAAGAGAATTCATAAGGATGCGGCTGTAAAGCCATTGGTTTGATTTCTTTTTCGGTTTTGTATTTAATCCATGTTTCAATAACATCCTGAGTAAATACATCGCCCTTCAGTAAATATTCATGATCTTTTTCCAACGCGTCAAGAGCTTCATTTAAGCTGCCCGGAGTTGAAGGAACGCCTTTCAATTCTTCAGGCGACATATCATAAATATCTTTATCCAAAGGTTCACCCGGATCTATTCTGTTGATAACACCATCCAACCCGGCCATAAGCATTGCCGAGAAAGCTAAGTACGGATTTGAAGACGCATCGGGACATCAAAATTCAACTCTTTTTGCTTTGGGGCTTGCAGAGTACATTGGGATTCTGATCGACGCGCTTCTGTTTCTTTGTGAATAAGCCAGGTTAACAGGAGCTTCAAAACCGGGAACAAGCCTCTTGTACGAGTTTGTTGTAGGGTTTGTTAAAGCTAAAAGAGAAGGAGCATGCTTCAAAAGACCGCCGATAAAATAAAGGCCCATCTCACTTAAACCCGCATAACCGGTACCTGCAAATAACGGTTTTCCTTTTTTCCATAAACTTGTGTGTACATGCATACCGCTTCCGTTATCTCCGAAAATAGGTTTCGGCATATAAGTAACTGTTCTGCCGTTTTTCTTTGCGGTATTCTTTACAATATATTTAAAGAGAAGCAATTGATCCGCAGCTTGAACCAAAGGCTGGAAACGAAGATCGATTTCGCACTGACCGCCGCTGGCTACTTCGTGGTGCTGAGCTTCCACATCTATACCGGCATTAATTAAGTTAACAACCATTTCATTTCTTAAATCCATCAAAGCATCGGTTGGAGGAACCGGGAAGTAACCTTCTTTATATCTTGGCTTATATCCCAGGTTAGGGCCTTCATCTCTGCCCGAATTCCATTTTCCTTCAACTGAATCTACCATATAAAAACTACCGTTAGGCTTTGAGTCAAATCTTACGTCGTCAAAAACAAAAAACTCTGCCTCCGGTCCGAAATAAACAGTATCGGCTAAACCTGTTGAGATCAAATAAGCTTCAGCTTTCTGGGCAATATTTCTCGGGCATCTGGAGTATTTTTCTTTCGTTGACGGTTCGTATACATCGCAAATTAAACTTAAGGTTGGAACCTGAATAAACGGATCAACAAACATTGTATTGGGATCCGGAATAATTAACATATCACTTTCGTTAATTGCTTTCCATCCTCGGATTGAAGAACCGTCAAAGCCATAACCGTTAACAAATGAATCGGCTTCAAATTGAGATACAGGTACGGTAAAATGCTGCCACTGTCCGGGCATATCCATAAATTTAAGGTCTATAAATTTTATTCCGTTCGCCTTTACAAACTGCAAGACGTTTTCTATGGGAGAATTACTTTTTGCCATGCTCTTACCTTTTTTTAGTTAATAATTATTTGTCAAATTTCTATCGTTGTTGTTTCTTTTATGGTTGAAAGAACGAAGGTAGTTTTGGTTGCCATAACACCCGGCCATGATTGAATTTCCCCAAGTAATTTTTCCAGCGCTTCGGTATTCTTTACTATCGCTTTTAATAAATGAGACCCTTCCCCAAGCACCGAATGACATTCGAGTATTTGCGAAACCTTTTCAACTTTACTTGCAAAGCCTTTGTAATATTTGGATGATTCCATTGTTACAATAATATAGGCCATGATATCATAATTAAATGCTTTCTTATTCAACTTGGTAAAATAACCCTCAATTATCCCTCTCTCTTCAAGTTTATGCAACCTTTCACTTACGGAGGGAATTGATAAACCTATTGATTCGGCTATTACATTTCTTTTTGTTCTACCACTTTTTTGGAGTATGTTAAGAATTTTAATATCTAAGTCGTCTAGCATTGTGTGCCTTATTTTTTTAGGAATTATATATTTATTTGCTTTAAATATAAGGTCTGAATGGATTTAATGCAATAAGTATTTGAAGAAAAGTAAGTTTTTTTTACGGATGTGATATACAAATATCGGTAATATTATGCCTCAAATGCCTAATTAACAACCCGTAAAATATGGCAAGCCATCCATATTTGGTTTTATATTAAGAAGTTAAGTTGCAAATTAATAATTTTAGAAATAATGGTTACTTTAGATATATGCATAATTATATTATTGTTGGTCGTAAATTTTTGCATAAAATAACCTGCTTATATCATCCGGTTACTTTGATAAATTTTTAATTCCGTAAGGCGAAAAATAAACACCGCTTTTTTTTATATCCTCAAACAGAAGCAGATTTTTTTCAGGCCGTTCCTGAAGCTTATGATAAAGATGATATTGAACCGCAATATTATTAAGAGATTTTATTTTAATTCCGCATAACGTTAACCTATATTCAACATCGGTATCTTCGCCGACTGAAGGCGCCTCATATCTTTCATCAAAACCGTTTATTTTCATAAAGTCGGATTTATGAATAGAAAAATTACAGCCGAGCAATCCTCTTTTTTTCCTATTAAAAAAATTTCTGAAAAACTTATTCTTAAAATAAAATCCTTTTTCGATGTCATACGATTTACCGAATATTCCATCATCGATTAATAAAAGAAAATTTTCTTCAATAAATCCGTTTTTTATATTTTCTCGGGTAAGTAGCTGCGTAATTTTTTCGGAAAGGTTAACTCTTCTGCCTGTTAGGCAATAGTTTTCTTCACTGTTGTGAAAGTGTTCTTTAACAAACTCCGGGTGTGGAATACAATCCGCGTCAACAAAAATTAGGTAATCGCTTTTTGTCGATGCAATGGCTCTATTTAAAATTTTATTTTTCCTAAAGCCTATATCTTCCTGCCAAATATGAACCAAAGGAAAAGGAAAACGAACACTTAAATGTTCAATTTCTTCTATTGATTCCGGTGTAGATCCGTCATCGGCAATAATTATTTCAAACTCTTTGAACGTTTGCCTTTCTAATCCTGCCAATACAAGTCTCAGATAATCAACGCGATTATAGAATGATAGAATTACGGATGCCTTTATCATATATCTGATTCTTCCGTGGTTCCCTTTTGGGTTATATTATTTTTAGCTTTTTTCCTGTCATAAATCTTTTTACCCGGAATAACCTTAGGCGGTTTTTGAGGAACCGGAATTCTTCTTTTTCTTTTGCTCTGTTTTTCTTTACTCGTTGCCATTGTACTACTTCAAATTTTTAATAAAACTTTTCTTTGCGATTAAAACTTGATGATTTACAGGGTAAAGATAAAAATATTTTTATTATTTAATAACCGGTGCTCAAAAAACTTCCCTTAAGATTTTCTTAAATATCTGATTGTTACAGGAGCGCAGCTTAATGTAACTTTATTTGTTTTACATCATCATGTAATTCTTCTATTAGTTTTAGATTTTTTAATTGTCTGAAGAGACTCATTTTTATGTTGGAATCATACAAGATCAAGTATTTGGAAGAAAGTATAGACATCACGTCCGTTTAAAACCCGGCATGCGATGTACAGCAGTGAAAAAAATTTTATT
>DAIERC010000310.1 GCA_027347125.1 Ignavibacteriales bacterium | reverse complement strand
GATAAACAGTATAAATAATATTTTTTTCATCTGATCTGCCTGAACTTTGAAAATTAATTTATAATGAAGAATAATTAATTACGTAATGTCTGTTAAAAACGCTAAATAGTTGGTACCAATAATACTATGATAATATGAATTATTAACCGGCACTTTTTAAAATAAGCACCCAATCGTTTCCGTTTTTCTTTACGCCGGGTGGATTGAATTTCATTACTCCTTTGTTTTTTAATTTTTCTATTATTGTTAAAGAACCGTTTCTCGGATTATACCAATAAGCATTAACAAATTTACCTAAAATTTTTCCCGGATTAATTTTAAATTTTCTTCCGTTATATGTATAAACATATAAATAGGATTTGCCCCTGGTTGCTACAATATAATTGTATTTTTTCCCGTTTGAACCTGCAATTATTGTTTGGTCGGGAATTCTTTCGAAATACGGCTCGGAGAGCATCAGCTTTTTTAAATAAACCATTTCGGCCGCACCGGAATCATTTAATGCTTTATACCAGTATTCTTTCACTCCATAAGCCCCCTTGCCGTTAACAGGTTTATGCATCTGCATTACTGCATTGTCACCGTATGTAAAACCGCACGCTCCTGAAAACACAGACCAGTAAGCGTATCTTCTTACATCGTTATCAGTCCAATACGGCATCGCGGGATTATGCAGACCATGCGGAATATTTTCATATGAAGGTTCGCCGTCCAAAGTTGGCTTAATAGGTTTTTTGTTATAATCATTTTGTACATATCTCCAATTATCTTCACCGTAGCCGGAACTATCTTGCACGTAATCACGATGACCGGATTGGAACATATTAAAACTCAGCCAAGATTCGTTGTTAAACCATGTTGAAGATTGAGTTCTGCCGAATGGATGAAACGTAATAAGATGGTTGGGATCAACACGATGAATTGTATTGCCTATTTCATTCCATACGTCGGTATTTTGATCGCCTCGTGTATCACCTCCATTAATCCAGATAATGTTAGGCTTATCTTTATATCTTTCGGCAAGCCAGCCGGCATATATTCCGGCATTGGTCATATTCACTTTATGATCGCGAACATTGGAGCCCCAAACCGGAACCATCGCAACAAATATTCCCTTCGCCGCAGCCAGGTTTAAAATGTAATCAATATGATCCCAGAAATCATATTGCACGGAATCAGCGTGATTATTTCCCGCAGTTACTTTCGGATGTGCAGGATCATTATTAACAAAAGCAGAATCGCCGTAAATATTTACCTCGGGTATACTATGCACAACCATTGCCTGAATTACGTTAAAACCCTTTCGACTTCTGTCTTCTATATATTTTTTGGCTTCCTCACGGTTTAATTTAGAAAACAAAAGCCAGCCGGTATCACCCAGCCAGAAAAATGGTGTTCCGTTTTCGAACTCAAGATAATGCCCATTAGCAGAAATACTTAATCTGCCGTTTTTAAAAATATTTTCATTTTGTGCACTAAGTTTGATGGGAATTAGTAGAATTCCTATAATCAAAAAAAATGTTTTTATTCGACTTATTTTCATTTTCTCGGCATAATTATTTACTGTTCAAACCGGATCCAGTCATAATCCGCATAACCTGTCTTTGTATTTATATCCGGGGCAAAAGAAAAAATATCTATTCTTGCGCCGACCCATCTGCCGGCAACAGCAGTAAATTCTTTCCCTAAATTTGTAAATCTTTTCCCATCGATACTGTAACTAAAAGTACAAATAGCACCGGGCTCAACGTTAATTCTTAAATACACTGCGCTATTATTAATATTATGAGAAGCTACTTCTTCTTCCTTCTTTTCCTTTGACGCTTCATTACAAACATTCTGAATAATTTTAAAACCATTATTTGTTTTTTCAACTCCGATGTAAGCATAATCCTCACCGTACATTACTAAGCCGGTTCTTTCACCAATCTGCTTTGGATTAAATTTTAATTTCACGGTAACACTAAATTTATCGGCAGGTATTTTTTGTCCCAACAAACCGGGCACATCCCACAAATTTTTATAATCAGCAGAAGGGTTTTGCGAATATAATCTTAGGTTACCTTTAGTCGCGGTTAAAGAAAAATATTTAGGATTGGGATTAGCTTCCCATTGCCATTGTAAACCTAGTCTGTAAGAATTAAACTCGTCGTTTGTTTGAGGAACTTCAACCGGATATGTTTTACCAACATCAGGTTTTGGGTATTCGGATACCGGCTCACCTATTCCGTTTTTATCATAGTCAACGCCCATTGTAGGCCAATTGTTTTCCCATTTCATCGGTTCAAGAAGCACTACCCGGCCGTATGCATATCGATCTTGAAAATGAAGAAACCAAGATTGCCCGGTTTGGGTTTCAACCCACGCGCCTTGATGCGGCCCGTTAATATTTGTGCTTCCCTGCTCCAATACTTTTTTAATTTCATAAGGCCCATAAACATTCTTAGATCGAAGGACAACCTGCCAGCCGGGTTTTACGCCGCCTGCTGGAGCAAAGATATAATAGAACCCATAACGTTTGTAAAATTTTGGTCCTTCTATTGTAGGCTCGGTTTCTCTTCCGTCAAAAACCATTTTGCCGTCATCTAAAATTTTTGTGCCGTCCTTGCTTAATTTATTTACCGTCAAAATACTTTTCACTCCCGATCTGCTATGCGCCCATGCGTGAACAATATAAGCGTTGCCGTCATCGTCCCAAAGCGGGCACGGGTCTATCCAGCCTTTTGCTTCTTTTACCAGAACAAGCGACGACCACGGGCCGGCTGGGTTTTTCGCCTTCGTCATAAAAATTCCATAATCCGGATCACCGTAATAAATATAATATTCACCATGATGATACCTGATGCTTGGCGCCCAGATACCGTTACCGTGTTGAGGTTTATTAAATGATTTATACGGATACTTCGGAACAGCGTGTCCAATAATTTCCCAGTTTACAAGATCTTTCGAGTGAAGTATTGGCAAGCCTGGGAAATTAGAGAAACTGGATGAAGTCATATAAAAATCATCGCCAACTCTAATTGCATCGGGATCGGAATAATCAGCGTTGATTATAGGATTTGAATAAGTCCCGTTGCCGTTATCGGAAACCCAAACTGCGCCGTGTTTTTTTAAATTTGTAATTTCCACCTCGGCTGTTTCGGAAATATTTTGCGCATTTAAATTTTGAAATACACTTATGATTACCGCAATGTTTATAAAAAATATAATCGTTTTATTATTCATGTTAGGCATTATAACCTTTCAACTATCATATATAAATATTTGTTCAACTAAATTTCGTCGTAATAATAATTTGAATTTTCTTTGGTAATTATATCAATGGGTATGGGAATTTTCTTTGGTACCTTTTCTTTCAACACCATTTTTTTATAAAGCGCATAAATCCCGTCATAGCCCTGAAGTTCGGGTCTTTGGCTGATAATAAAATCTATACCGTTATTATTAAGCTGCCGTATATTCTCGTCAACCAAATCGTACCCGATAACAAATATCTTTTTTGAAGGAGAAAATTTCTTTATGCTTTTAGCCAGGGCGTGCACCCAAACATTTGAAACGAAAACGCCGGATAAATTATTTGTTTCATTCAAAAGAGTTCTGGTTACATTTTCAAAGTCGGCGGGGTTATTGCTTTCTACTTCATAATTTTTCGTTTTAATTTTTTTCTCGCCAAGAAACGATTCGAACCCTTTGATTCTTTCATTAATATGAAAGTCGCCCGGCATAACTTTTACAATAGCTATGCTGCCTTTTTCTTTCATTACCATGCTCATCAATTTTGCCGCAAGAACGCCGCTCCGGTAGGAATCCTGGCTGATACAGGTAAAATTACTGAGCGCCGGAATTTCGGTATCAATAAAGAGGTAGGGAATTTCTTTGTTCAAATTTGTCAATAATTCTTTTGCTTTATTTTCCAGCACAGGTGCCACAATCATTCCGTCCGGCAAATCTTTTATCATTTTCTTAAACGCACTTTCCAGTGAAGTTTCGGAATATCTGCTGAAGTAATAAAGTTTTGCTTTTATCTTGTGAATTTTTAATTCATCTACGGCTTTATCAATTCCTTTCTTGTGCAATTTCCAGTAATTGCAATCCTGCGACAGTTTAGGTATTAATATTCCGAATGTGAATTCTCTTGCAAGAGATAAATTCCTTGCATAGATGTTAGGCTTGTAATTAATTTCTTTAGCTATCTTAAGAACTTTTTGTTTGGTCTCTAGTGCTACTCTTCCTCTATTATTGATTACTCTATCAACTGTTCCGATTGATACTTTTGCCATCCTGGCAATTTCTTTGATAGACATTTTACAAAACACCCGGCCAAATTATTAAAAATTTTAAGTTAAAAGATAAAATAAAAATCTTAAAAAGGTATGGCGTGAATGTATATTTATTTCGGACGACAAAAATGTTTTTGGCTGTTTAACATGCAATATCTTATTTAAGTAATTATTTTTTCTTCCGATAATTAACTAAGAAATTAATTTATTTACACATCAATCGTTACTAAGAGATAATAATTTATGGCTATCACCTGGTTAAATGTATATAATACTCATATAAGCACAGTAGACCAGCAGCATAAAAAGCTTGTTGAAATAATCAATAACCTGGAAAGAGTAAAGGGACAAGAGGATGAAGAAAAAATTATCGGTGAGATTTT
>DAIERC010000292.1 GCA_027347125.1 Ignavibacteriales bacterium | reverse complement strand
TATAAAGAGTTCTCCGTTTCTTTAAGCAAAGAAGACTTTAACAAAGTAACTGATTTTTCAATGCTCATTTACGATAAAGACGGGAAAGCACTTGTTAAAACCGGATTGAGTTACAGTGAAGGCAAAATAAAAATTAGTAATAATTTTAAATCAGACAGTGTTCATTTAACCCTGGAACTGGTTCCCGCGTTTGTTAATAGTACTGACAGTATTACTATTAGCCTAAAGGAATCAACATTCTGGAATATCCCGCAGCTTTTCCAGTTAAAGGATAACAAAAGATCAACAGCAACATTTTATCCTTCAATACCAACAACGCTGGAATGTAACTACGATATCCCTGTTTATGCTGTTCCGGCCGGCTCAAAAAGTTTTGGAGTAATTTATTTTGAATCGGACATTACAAAGAAAAACGAGCTGGAATTACCAATTTATTTTAAATTTTAAAAGGAAGAATTGCTCATGAGTGAAAAACATATTAATGGCGAAAACCTAAAAGGTCTGCCTGAAAATGCTTACACCGAATTAAATCCGGGCGAAGAATATACTCCCGTAATGCCGCCTCACGTTCAGGTACCGGAAGTTAGTTTTTATTCTGTTTTAACCGGGTTAATAATGGCTATAATTTTTTCGGCCGCTGCGGCTTATCTAGGTTTAAAGATAGGCCAGGTTTTTGAAGCCGCCATCCCGATTGCAATTATTGCGGTCGGTTTATCCGCAGCAACAAAAAGAAAAAATGCATTGGGTGAAAATGTTATTATCCAATCCATCGGCTCAACATCGGGAGCCGTTGTTGCCGGGGCTATTTTTACAATACCGGCGTTGTACATTCTTAACCTTAACGCCGAATTCTATAAAATATTTCTCGCATCACTTTTCGGAGGTGTGCTTGGTATTTTATTTCTTATTCCTTTCAGAAAATATTTTGTAAAAGATATGCATGGTAAATATCCTTTTCCCGAGGCTACAGCCACCACTGAAATTTTAGTAGCCGGCGAAAAAGGCGGCAACCAGGCAAAGGTTCTTATTGTAAGCGGTATTATAGGGGGGCTTTACGATTTTATAGTAGCTTCCGTCGGTTTATGGAATGAAGTATTTTCTACACGCGTTTTTCCGCTGGGTGAAAAGCTTGCCGACAAAGCAAAAATAGTTTTCAGGCTTGATGTAGGCGCAGCGGTTATGGGATTGGGTTACATAATCGGACTTCGTTACGCCGCTATTATATGCGCGGGTTCTTTTGTTGCATGGTATGTTCTTATACCGGTTGTTGCTTATATAGGGCAGGGGCTTACTGTTCCTCTTGGCGCAAATATTTCTTTGCTGATTAAGGATATGTCGGCAGAACAAATATTTAATAACTACGTAAGGCACATCGGAATCGGAGGAATTGCGATGGCCGGTATAATTGGCATCATTAAGTCTTCAAAAATTATCGGCTCGGCTTTTTCCCTTGCCGTAAAAGAAATAATGGGGAAAAAAGAAGTTATTGAAGATAAGTTAAGAACCCACCGTGATTTAACAATGAAGGTAATTGCAATTTCAATTATTGCAACCGCAATTGTTATTTTTATTTTCTTTTTACTCGGTGTTGTTAATACATGGTTTTATGCCCTTATCGGTTTATTGATTGTATTAATAATATCATTCCTTTTTACAACCGTAGCCGCAACGGCTATAGCTATTGTCGGTACAAACCCAGTATCGGGCATGACGTTAATGACGTTGATATTATCGTCAATAATTTTAGTTTCTATAGGCTTAAGCGGAACCGCGGGAATGGTTGCCGCACTTTTAATAGGCGGTGTTGTTTGTACTGCCCTATCAATGTCCGGCAGTTTTATTACCGACTTAAAAATAGGTTACTGGCTCGGCTCTTCGCCTTATAAACAGGAAACATGGAAATTCTTAGGAACCCTGGTTTCCGCGGCAACTGTAGGTTATGTTATTTTGCTGCTAAATAACATATACGGATTTACCGGTCCGGAGGCATTAGTTGCACCGCAGGCAAATGCTATGGCCGCGGTTATAAAACCATTAATGGCTAATCAGCCGGCGCCGTGGATTTTATATGTTGCCGGAGCTTTAATGGCATTAATATTAACCATGATCGGCGTACCCGCACTAGCCTTTGCGCTCGGCATGTATATTCCGCTTCACCTTAACACGCCGCTGCTTGTTGGCGGACTAATTGCATACTTTGTTTCTTCAAGAAGCAAAGATGAAAAATTAAATAAAGCCCGCGGCGAAAGAGGAACATTAATAGCTTCCGGCTTTATTGCGGGCGGCGCTTTGATGGGTGTGGTTAGCGCACTGCTTAAAAAGTTTGAAGTAAATCTGATGCTTAGCCAAACATGGGTTGATTCACATTCCGCAGAATTAGTCGGGCTTATAGCGTTTGCCGTTCTCTGTGCTTATGTAATTTGGGATGCTATGCGCGCTAAACCTGAAAACTAAATTAAAACAGTAAAAGAAGCAGCACGCATGGCTGCTTCTTTTACATTTGGGGGCAAAAATTATATAACACCGTTTTGAATTTTTAATGTATTTTCCATCAAATAGATTTTACTTGTTATATAATATATTGTTCACAATAGTAATTAAACATTTAATATTTAGGCGACGTTTCTATTGTTATTATTTTTTCAAATAATAAGCAGGGTCCTTTCTTTTTTCATTTTAATCACTGCTTCACCGGTTTTACTTTTGATAGGATTAATAATTTATATTGAAAACAGGGAATTCCCTGTTTTTATACAGAAAAGGGGAATTACACTTAACAATTCATGTTTTAATATTTATAAGTTTCGTACTATAAGAACGCAAACGCCTAAAACTTCGTCCGGTTCGTTTCTGTATAAGCTCGGCATGGAATTTTATATTTCACCCTTCAGCGCATTCTTAAGAAAAACCGGGCTTGATGAAACTCTGCAATTGTTAAATATAATTAAGGGAGAAATGAATTTTATCGGTCCCCGGCCGCTTTCCCTTGATGACCTGGAAATTATGATGCAGGATTTTCCCGGTCTATATTCAATCAGGGAAAAGATTAATATTAAACCCGGAATTACCGGGCTCTGGCAAATTTTTGGGGACCGTGATCTGGGAATTAAAAATATAATTGAAAATGACTTGCATTATTACAAAAACAAATCGTTCAAGCTCGATACAAAAATTTTGTTTTTTACCTTAATTGTTATGATTAAAGGTAATCATTCCGATTCTATTATAAACACAAAGAAAAGCTTAAATACCAGGTTTAACAACGCGATGGGTTATGAAGGTAAATCCTAACCGTCAACGCATATTAAAAGTACAACTATTTTTATTTTAAAATATCTTTAATCTTGTCTTCAAGCATTTCAAGTTCCAAATCAAACCTTTCGCCGGTTTTTCTAATCTTAACTTCAACTTTATTTTCTTTTAATTTTTTGTCGCCCACAATTACCTGTACGGGCATTCCCAGCAGATCGGCATCGTTAAATTTAAAACCAGCCTGCGCTTCCCTGTCGTCAAACAAAACTTCGTATCCCTTTGCGGAAAGGCTGTGGTAAATTTTTTCTGCGGCATCCATTATTTCCTGCTTCTTTACGTTCAACGCTATTAATTGAACTTGAAACGGGGCTAATGTTTTATCCCAGATCATTCCTTTCTCATCGTTATGCTGTTCAATATAACATGCCATTACGCGCTCAACGCCAATACCGTAGCTGCCCATAATTAATGGATTCTCTTTACCGCCTTCATCAAGAAACATTGCGCCCATAGATGACGAGTACTTTGTTCCGAGTTTAAATATATGTCCGAGTTCTATCGCGGTAAAAACTTTAAGAGTTTGTTTACATCTCGGGCACCCTTCTCCCGATTTTACTATCCTTAGATCATCGTACTCAATATTTTTTACGTCCCGCTGCAAATCAATTCCGCTTAAATGATAATCGTTTTTATTCGCGCCGCTGTAAAAATTATTTCCGTCTTTAAGCTTTAGGTCGGCCACAATTCTTCCGTTAAAACCGATAGGCCCTATAGAGCCCGCGTCGGCACCGGTAATTTCTTTTAATTCATCCGGATGAGCAGGCCTGAAAGCGCCTCCCAATAATTTTTCCAATTTCGTCTCATTAACTTCATCATTGCCAAGCATCAGGATTAAAACCGGTTTTGCTTCGTGAATGTAAACCCTCGATTTTGCGCACTGCTTCTCATCAATTTTCAGGAAGGCACAAAGTTCGTCTATTGATTTTACATTCGGAGTGGAAATTTCATTTATCTCTTCCGATTTTTCATCACGCAACTTTCCTTCAACAATAGATGTTGCTACTTCAACGTTTGCGGCGTACCCGCAGTTTTCGCAGTGTGCAACGGTATCTTCGCCTGCTTCGGATTGAACCATAAATTCTTCAGAGCCGGTTCCTCCCATCGCCCCGCTTGAAGCGCCTACAACAAAATATTTTAGATCGCACCTGTCGAATATTTTTTTATATGCCTTATCATGCAGGGCATAAGATTTGTCAAGGTCTTCCCAGGTCGCGTCAAAAGAGTATGCGTCTTTCATTAGAAACTGCCTGCCTCTAATAACCCCGCTCCTGGGGCGCGCTTCGTTACGGAATTTTGTTTGTATTTGATACCAAATCTGTGGCAGTTCTTTATATGATTTTAAAACATTCCTGGCGTGATAGGTCATAATTTCTTCATGCGTAGGCGCCAAAACATAATCCCGGTTTTTTATATGAAATAAAGTATCGCCAAAGGCTTCGACGCGGTTTGTCTCTTCCCAAATTTCCCTCGGGTTAAGCGCTGGTAAATGGAACTCCTGCCCCCCGATTCCATCCATTTCTTCTCTTATTATCTCGGATATTTTCTTTATTACTCTATAACCTACAGGCAGAAACGAATAGATTCCCGCCGAAAGCATTCTTACCATGCCCGCTCTAAGCATTAAGATATGACTTTTTACAACCGCATCATTGGGTACTTCTTTTAAAGTAGGAACAAAATATTTGCTTAATTTCATTTTTTTCTTCTTCTATTTTTTTGATTTACATTTTGAACAAAATATCTATTGAAGCTTTTTATTCTGTCTTCAAAATCATTTTTTCAAAAATACGTAAATAGAAAAGTTTATCAAAATTAACGATGTTCTGCTAGTACTTTTTTTAACTGTTCACCAACATCATCCTTTTACATAACTATTACATTATTGCCCTTAAATATTTTGGATATTAAAACATTAAGGTTTATTTTTAACCGCACCTCAAAATAAGCGGATCGTACAAATGACAGAACCAAACAAATTTGCTTCCAAAATGGAAGTAATTAATAGTATTGAAGATTTCGTAGAACAAAACATAGGCAGTTTATTAAAACCTGTTGAAGAAAGCTGGCAGCCTACTGATTTCCTACCGGAGATGAAATCAGTTAACTGGCTGGAAGAAGTTACCGATATGCATGAGAAGGCAAAAGCTCTACCGGATGACTTACTGGTTGTACTTGTCGGCGATATGGTAACCGAAGAAGCTCTTCCAACTTATCAAACCTGGCTAAACCGCCTGGAAGGTGTTACTGATATTACCGGTAACAGTAAAAGCGCCTGGGCAAAGTGGAGCCGCGGCTGGACTGCCGAAGAGAACCGGCACGGCGACC
>DAIERC010000281.1 GCA_027347125.1 Ignavibacteriales bacterium | reverse complement strand
GGTGCTTACAACAATCGGGGGCGCGAATAATCCCGTAACAACAGCTACCATACTTGTTAAACTTGTAAACAAAAGAGAGAGAGAGAGAAGTGATAAGCAGATAATGAATTCTCTTAGAAGCCGGTTACACTTTTTACCCGGTGCAAATATCGGGTTCCAGGTACAGGGCGGTCCCGGCGGTAATGAAAAACCGGTAACGTTAAGCATTAGAGGTGAGGATATAAATAAATTAAGCGCTATTGCCGATAAGGTGGAGACAATTGTTAGAAGTACCAAGGGGTGTGTAGATATAGAGAACAGCCTTGAAACTTCAAAGCCAGAAGTAAGATTAACTATTGACCGTGAAAAATCATCGGACCTCGGATTAAATCCTTATTTAATAGCGTCATCTGTGCGTTCTATGGTTGATGGGTTTGTCGCCACAAAATACCAGGAAGGTGATGAACAATATGACGTAAGAGTTAGGCTGCAAAAGCAAAACAGGGCCAACATTGCAGATATTTCCGGGTTAATGTTAAAATCTACAAAGAACGACGTGAACGGCAGACCGATTATTATTCCGGCAACCGATGTAGCATTTGTTCATGAAGGCGTTGGGCCTTCGCAAGTTATAAGATATGCTAGACAAAAAGAAATAAGAGTGGATGCAAATCTTTCCAACCGATTGCTTGGCGACGTACTTGGCGATATTCAAAATGGATTGAAAAATATAAAAATGGAACCAGGCTATACGGTAAGTGTAGTGGGTGAAGGAGAGCAGCAGTCAGAAGCCTTCATAAATATTTTATTATCTTTAATGCTGGCTATTGTTTTTGTTTATATAGTGCTTGCGGCGCAATTCGAAAGCTTTGTCCATCCGTTCTCAATCATGCTTGCTCTTCCCATGTCTATTATTGGTGCGGTGCTTGCGCTGTTGGTGTTTGGTAGCTCCCTCTCGGTCATTTCTCTTATCGGCATAATTATGTTGATGGGACTTGTAACAAAGAACGGAATTTTATTAGTCGATTTCACAAACGTACTTCGCGGAAGAGGTCTATCTAGAATGGATGCGCTGTTAAAAGCCGGCCCGACAAGATTGAGGCCGATTCTTATGACAACATTCGCTATGATTTTCGGTATGGTGCCTGTTGCGTTTGCGCTTGGCGAAGGTTCCGAATTTCGATCGCCGATGGGACAAGCTGTAATCGGCGGCTTAATTACTTCAACACTTTTAACATTGTTTATTGTTCCTGTGGTTTATACCATACTTGATGATTTATCTTTTCCTAAATTCTTCTCCCTGGTTAAAAAAATAATACCGTTAAAAAAGAAAATGTAATTAAAATTAATGAACGGGGATCGAATGAAAATTATTTTTCTAGTATATCATGATGTTATAGAAGATAGGGTTTCCAAGTTATTGGATGAACTTAAAATCGACTATTTTACAGAGTGGGAAAACGTAAAAGGAAAAGGCCATAACTCAGATGCGCATCTCGGCTCCAGAACTTTTCCAGGTTATAATTCGGTTAGAATGATCGCCTTCCAGGATGATCAATCCGTTAATTCTATAATTGAAGGCGTTTCGGATGTGTTAAGGAAAGATGATAAAGTAAGATTGTTCCAATTGCCCTTGGAAAAAATTATTTAGACCGTACTGATATACAGAAATTTATCTTTCCTATCCTTTTATTTTGTAGCGGTTGTTTCAAGGAGTCGTCAAAATCTTAGTCAGTTGTCAAGTTAAACACTTGTTTTTTATCATTTAAAACATATATTTACACATTAGTTTACTTGTATGATATGTTGCAGACAGTTTTAGGTGTATTATACAAACGGTTAGATATTTAAGTCAGCTTTATTAAAAGAACGATGTTTAATGATTATCACTATACCATTATTTACAAAATGAGTGATAAGAGGAGGGTAATTCAATTTTTAAATCGATAAAACAAAGAGATCCTGTTAGTAGTTTAGTAGCTACTTCAATTGAAGAAGCTATTCGAAATAGAAAAATTCATTCCGGACAAAAACTTCCGTCTGAATCGGAATTATGCGAACAATTTAATGTAAGCAGAACTTCCGTAAGAGAAGCTTTAAAAATTGTAAGCGCTAAAGGAATGATAAAAATAGAAAAGGGAAAGGGAGCTTATGTAAAGGAATTTTCCCCGGAGGGAATAACAGAAACAATGCACCTTTATTTGCAGCTTAACAGGCACGAAGATTATATACTGGATGTTCTTCAGGCAAGAGCTATTATAGAACCTTCCGTTGCTGCATATGCGGCCATGCATCGTACAGAAGAAGATATAGAAACGCTTAAAACCAATATTGATGAAATGATAAAAGCCGGCGATAATTCCAAACTTCACGCAAAACTTGACGCACAATTTCACCTTGATATAGCAAAAGCTTCCAAAAATCCGATAATACCGTTGATCCTTACTCCCATTCAAAAAATGATGCCGGATATAAAATTTAAAATCTTAAATACCGTGGAAGATGCGCACGACGCTGCTATTGTTTGGCACAAAAAAATTCTCGATGCTATAATTATCGGCGACCCCGAACTAGCTTTTTCTACAATGAAAAAACATATTGAAGTGGCAAAGGAACATACAATTTTGCTGCTGAAGCTTCAGCCTCCAGAATCAATTAAAGATACAGATAATTCCACGGAGATAGATCAAAACACAAATTGATCCTTTTCTTTTTTATTTGATCTTCACTAAAATGTACTTGACAATATTGGTATTTTTTTACAATTTAAGTTATCGATAAAGTAATCAATTAAGTTGCTTCATTCATCTCTAATTATGAAATTTATTTTAAGAATAGTATGAGCTTCTAAATGGAAAATATTTTCCGATTTGTGTTAATTGGTTCCGGAAGTATAAGTAACACATATATAAAAGCAATTGAGAAACTTACGAATATTGAAGTGGTTGGGGTTGTTTCGCGCAGCGGTAAAATGCCCACGGCTTTTCATGAAGATCATAAAATTGAAATAGAAAATTCATTGGATAAAATTAAAACCGGTTATGATGCGGTAATTATCTGCACTCCCAACGGCTTCCATCATCAATCTGCAATTGAAGCAGCATCGCTTGGTAAACATGTTCTAACCGAAAAACCACTAGATATTTCAATTGAAGCAATGGATAAGATGATTAACACATGCAAAAAAAACAAAGTTAAACTTGGTGTTGCATACCAGCGTAGAATGAGTCCAGACAACATTATAATAAAAAAAATAATAACTGAAAATAAACTTGGTCGCGTTTTTGCCGCTGATCTTACCGTAAAAAATTACCGTTCGGATGATTACTATAACAGTTCCGATTATAGAGGAACATTTAACATTGACGGCGGCGGACCGTTTATTCAACAAGCTTCGCATAATATCGATTTGTATGCCTGGTTTTTCGGGAAACCGAAAAAGATTATCAGCGACTATGATACTTTTGTGCATGACATTGAAGTTGAAGATCACGGTGTTGCACTATTAAGGTATGCAAACGGAATGATAGGAACCATTATTGCGTCTACTGCCGCGAAACCCGGTTTTGATCCAAGACTGGAAGTTCATGCTGAGCGCGGTACTTTCGTAATGGAAAATGATATTATAACTTATTGGAACGTTGACGGTATGGCTAATCCGACCAAATCGGAAAGTAAATTGATACAAAGCGGCGCATCATCTGCTGTAGTTTCCAATACAACAAACCATGAAGCTATCGTAAAAGATTTCGTAGAAAGCGTAAGTGAAAATAGAGAACCATTTATATCAGGCGAGTCTGCAAAAATTGCTACTGAAATAGTTTTGGAAATTTATAAGAATAAAATTTGAAGAATCAATTTGCAAAACAAAAAAGAGAAAAATAACAATACAATCATTTTGGAATATTCCGAAATAAAATTGAATCTTGAAAACGTTTTGAAGCAAAAAGGTTTTTCTGATGAGAGGGCTTCTGTACTTGCGGGGATTTATGCCGATAACAATCTTTACGGAAAAGATTCTCACGGTGTAAACCGGTTTGAACAATTTATTAATGCGGTTATAAACGGTTATGTAAAAGTTGACTCGCAGCCGGCTAAAATAACCGCAAATAATGCCTTCGAACAATGGGACGGAAATTTGGGTGCGGGACCGTTAAATGCAAAACTTTGTACCGAGCGAGCAGTTGCGCTTGCCGAAAAACATGGTATTGGTTGCGTTGCGTTAAGAAATACAAATCATTGGATGAGAGGAGGCACCTATGGTTGGCAGGCCGCCGAAGCAGGTTATATCTTAATTTGCTGGACAAATGCTATACCTACAATGCCTCCGTGGGGAAGCGATGAACCCAAGCTCGGTAATAATCCGCTTGTAATTGCAATTCCTAAAGAAGGCGGTCATTTGGTGCTTGATATGGCCATGTCTCAATATTCATACGGTAAACTGGAAACACTGCTTCAATCGGGCAGCACAGCAAATTATTATGGCGGTTATGACAAAGGAGGAAATTTAACAAAAGATCCTGCGGAAATAATAGCGACAAAAAGAGCTTTGCCTGTTGGACTATGGAAAGGAGCCGGTTTGGCATTGATGCTGGATTTGATTGCCGCAATATTATCGGGAGGAAGATCTTCTTATAAAATCGGAAAAGAGAAAGTTGAAGTAGGAGTATCACAAATTTTTATAGCGGTTAAGCCTGGTCTTGGAACAGACACTGGTTTTGCCGGGCAAATTATAAATGAAACACTTTCAGATTTAGCATCGGCACATAAACCTGAAAACAACGAGATACTTTATCCGGGTGAAATGTCTTACAAAAAAAAGGAAGAAAATCTTCAGCAAGGAATTCCGGTAGATAAAAAAATATGGAATAAAATATTAAAAATGTAATAAAGCATTCATCTGAATTAGAATGAATTTTTTTTAAAATTAAAATAGGAGCTAAAATGAGTACTTTTTCGTTCGACCACATGAAAGGTAAAGTTTGCGCCATAACAGGCGGCGCCGGAGTTATTGGTACGGCAATGGCTCAGTGCCTGGCTGCTGTAGGAGTAAAGATTGCCGTGTTAGATCTGGTTAAAGACCTTGCCGACAAAACAGCTAAAAGCATTGCCGATGAATTCGGCACAGAAGCAATAGGTGTTGAAGCAAACGTACTTGATAAAGATTCTCTTCAAAAAGCGAAGGAAGAAATTAATTCCAAATTTGGGAAAATAAATTTATTAATTAATTGTGCCGGAGGTAATTCTCCCAAAGCTACTACGCAAGTTGAGTTTATGCAGG
>DAIERC010000273.1 GCA_027347125.1 Ignavibacteriales bacterium | reverse complement strand
TACGTTCACTTTAAGGAAACTTTTGACGGTGCCCTGATAAAAGATAATGAAACGGTATTTCCTTACGCTAAAATTATAAACGGAGTTTTGCTGGTAGGATTAAATACCAACGACGAATATTCTTCTACAAAAAATATTTTCGCTTCAAGCGGCGCCGTTCAGCTGGATCAATTTAATAAGGCTGTACATATTTTTAATACTCTTTCCGAAAAGGCTCACACAAAAATTGTCATGCTTCATCATCATTTTAATAAAATGAAGGTTAACCAGGGCAGCGCCTTCGGTAGTTTCTGGCAAAATATCGAAAAGCAGACAATGAAATTGAGAAAGAAAAAAAGATTGTTTAACGTATTCAAAGAATATAATGTTGACCTGGTACTACACGGGCATTACCATGTAATGGGAGTATATGAACGGAAAGGTATTCGTTTCTTAAACGCCGGGGGCAGCGTAAAAAGCGATAACGCAGACCATCTTAACATAAATTTTATCGACATAAAAAAAGACACGATCAAAATAAAAACCGATTTCCTCAATCCTTCTCAGGCAGATTTGTTGTTCGACTTTAACGAAAGACAAAAAGAATTGCTTCGCGATGAGGAATTGTTTATCTCAGAAATGACAAATAATTGAACTTAATACCTTGCGACACATCTAAATTGCAAAACCATTAAACAATTAATTTAACTAGGAAAAGAATATGAACCTGGTAATTCCATTTAATTATTCAACTTCTATTTCCAACATCAAAATTGCATATTTTGCAGGAACTATGAAGCCCGGACATGACGGGGTTACAAGAGTTTTATATAGAATGATAGAAGAACTGAATAAAAGAAAGGTTAGGAACATATTTTTTTCTCCCATTATTCCCGGCGAAACCGACCGCACAACACATATGATAGAAGTGCCTTCAATAACTTTTCCATTATATAAAGATTATAAATTGCCTCTGCCCCTTCAAAGCCAGATTGAAAAGAGTTTGAATCATTTTAAACCAGACATAATTCATATAAACAGCCCGTGTCCGCTTGGTTACGCAGCAGTAAAATACGGACTGAAACACAACATACCTGTCGTAGCAACCTATCATACGCATTTTGCCAGCTACGCAAAATATTATAACATTAAAGCTTTGGAATATTTCGGCTGGAATTATCTTAAGAGTTTGTATAATAAATGCGATAAAGTCTATGTACCATCTACACCGATAATGGAAGAACTTTCAAGCCGTGGTTTTAATACAATTGAATACCTTCCGCACGGAGTTGACACAAATACATTCAACCCAGGTTTCAAAAATACTAATTGGAAGAAGGAGCTGGAAATTGAAAATAAAACCGCGCTGCTTTTCGCTGGAAGATTAGTCTGGGAAAAAGATTTATCCACGTTAGCCGAGACATATAAAATAATAATGGATAAAAGAAACGATGTTGTTTTTATTTTGGCCGGCGACGGGCCAATTAGAAAAGAACTTATGCTACGTATGCCAAAAGCAAAATTTCTAGGACAGCTTTCGGGCACACAACTTTCAATGGCATACGCTTCAAGCGATATTTTTGTTTTCCCTTCAACTACTGAAACTTTCGGAAACGTTACTGTTGAAGCAATGGCTTCCGGTATTCCGCCTATCTGCGCCAGGGAGGGCGGCGCATACGGAATTATAAAAGAAGATATAAACGGAATGATTGCCGAGCCAAGAAACGCAATTAGCTTAAGTGAAAAAATCGAAATGTTGATAGATAACTTAAGCTTAAGAAAAACTATGGCGAATAATGCCTTGGTGTTTGCAAAAACCCAATCGTGGGAAAATATATTTAATCGTTTATTTGAAAGTTACATTGATGTAATTAATGCCCGTAATAACAGCTCAACTTTAACGAAACGTATTTCAAAATTCGACTTCCCTTTGTATTCACCCCGAAGCTACGCTTAAGCATGAAACTTTTCGATTAGTACTACCGCTAATATTTTTTTAGTATATCCGCTTTATTACCATCATAGTCATGTCGTCAACCGAAGATGAATTATCTTTAAACTCTATAATTTTTTTAATGAACAATTCAATAATCTCCGGCGACGATAAATTATAACAAGAAGACGCAATTGCGTTTATTCTTTCCACGCCGAATTCCTCATCGCCTCTCCTAGCTTCCGATAATCCGTCGCTGTATATAAGCAGGCTCTCTCCCTTATTCATATGATAATTAAACACGGAGTATTCTAAGTTGCAAAACAATCCAATTGGAAGACCGGTGGAATTAACGCTTATAATCTCGTTTTCTTTTATAAGCACCGGAAAGCAATGTCCCGCGTTACATATTTCTATATCTCCGTTTTTATCGGTAATACCGCAAACCATGGTTGCAAAATGGGTGTAAAGAGAGCTTTCGCAAAATAATCTGTTCGCTCTTTTGATTAAATCGTTAAGAGGTAATTCAAGTTCTATTAGACTATGGAACATTGCGTACATGTGGTTTACCAGCATCGACGCGGCGATGCCTTTACCGGTAATGTCGCCGAGAATAAAATATAAATTTTCGCGCTCGTTTTTCGAAGTTACAATGTCGCAGTAATCTCCGCTTACTGG
>DAIERC010000030.1 GCA_027347125.1 Ignavibacteriales bacterium | reverse complement strand
AACGGCCAGGGCATGTTGTTCAATGATCAAACTTCCGGCGACGCTGCAAGTTTGCAGATAGTAAATTCTACTACCGGACAAAACAAGGAAGAAAAAAAAGACCTGGGATCGGTACTTGCATCAATAGGATCGGATATTTTATCTGAAACGAGCAAACAAAAAATTATTGATGCGGTTAAAACCGATTCTATGGCAAGTTATGTATCGGAAGGTTTAAAGAACGCACTTGTAACATATTTAAGCGTAAAGCCTGTAGAGTCTGTAAATGATAATCCTCAATTTATAGTTGAAACAACGCTTACAAGCTGCAAACTGCTTACAAGTCAAAGCGGAGTTTCGGTGCAGGTAGAAGCTACTGCCAGAATAATAGACCGTACAACCGGTGCCATTGTTTGGGATGACAGTGAGACAGAAACCGTCCCGATTCGCAGTAACGGTAATTATGCAGATCAGGATAAAAACCAGACTTTAAATAAAGTATTAGGTGCCGTACAATTAGCGTCACTATCAGAAACAGAAATTCAAAATGTAGTAAACCAGGCGTCCAAAAGTGCAGGCCGCTTAATGGGAGATACACTTCGCGAAGATATAATAAAATCAAAACAAAAATAGAAATTTTAAAATTAATCGGGCGGTTAAACAAATTTTTATATTAGCCGCCCTATTGGATATAATTCTAAATTAGATATTCGTTACTTTCTCCTCAACCTCAATCTCAACCTTTAACATGGCCTTAGCTCCGGCTCCTCCCGTTTCAACTTTTTATAAAAAAGAGATGTTTTGGTAGGAAGATTTGGGACATTGAATAATAATAAGTTCAAATAGTTTATTTATATTTGAAATAATTATATAAAAAAGCAGGAACGGAATTTAATGAGAACAAAATTTGAGATTGCAAAGAACTGGCTTCCGCGTTACACAGGAACACCGCTTGAAGAATTCGGCGACTACATGCTTCTTACAAATTTCCATAATTATGTTACCAAGTTCTCGGAAATATTTAATTGTGAAATTAAAGGGGTGGGCAAACCGATGCAAACCGCCACAAACTCAAACGGGCTTACAATTGTAAATTTCGGTATCGGCTCTGCCAATGCGGCAACGATAATGGATTTATTAATTGCAAAAAAACCCAAAGGAGTTTTGTTCCTAGGTAAATGCGGGGGATTAAAAACCAGCACGGAAATCGGCAATTTTATTCTTCCGATTGCCGCAATTAGAGGCGAAGGAACCAGCGACGATTATATGCCGAAAGAAGTTCCAGCCATGCCTTCGTTTAAGCTCCATAAATTTGTGTCCGATAAAATCATTCAACATAATGTAGAATACCGCACGGGCGTTATTTATACCACAAACAGGCGCGTGTGGGAATGGGATGATAAATTTAAAAAATACTTAAAGCAGCTATATACAATCGGCATCGATATGGAAACGGCGACACTTTTTATTGTAGGACTTGTAAACGAGATTCCCCGCGGCGCACTTCTTCTTGTGTCGGATCTTCCCATGGTTCCCGAAGGTGTGAAGACGGAAGAGATGGATAAAAAGGTAAATGATAAATTTTTAGACCTTCATTTGCAGATTGGTATTGAAGCGATGACGGAAATAGACGAAAAGGGTGAGGCGATAAAGCATTTTAAATATTAGGATGAATTATTTATTCTCGTCGTAAGGGTAACCTTTAGTGTGAGATATTTCGAGCTTTTCCGGCCAATCATCTTCCGGCTCGTCTTCCCAATCATACTTTTTATATGGGTCCGAATTTTTAAAAGAAAAAGCACAGTATATTCCTGTTAGCGAGCCGAATAAATGGTATTCCCACGATACACTGTTGTTCTGCGGAACAACGCCCCATATAATTCCGCCGTATAAAAATGTAACAATAAGTGCCAGGGCAATAGAACGGTTATCTCTTCTAATCAAACCGCTGAAAAATAAAAAAGCGACAAAACCGTAAACCATTCCGCTTGCGCCGATATGATATGCCGGGCGGGCAGCAAGCCAAACAAATACTCCAGGTAAAAGATAAACAATTGCAAAAATTTTAAACGCGGAGTTGGGATAAAAATATAAAATACCGGTACCGAGAAATAAAAGAGGCAACGTATTCGAAAATAAATGCCCGAATCCGGCGTGCAAAAGCGGTGCGGTAACAATGCCTATCAATCCGCTTAAATGGCGCGGCAGCAAACCGAATTGATCCAGGCGCAGATTGAACAGCGACTGTATTATCTGGATAATCCATAACAGCAATATAAAAGCAAAAGGTATTGAGAGACTGAAAAGCAGCTTCCCTTTTTCTTCGTTCATTTAGCGGCCTATCGCGATATGTTATTGTTTATAATAAAATCTTTTATATATTGCCCAATACAACGACCACCAGCCTATTCCAATGAGCCAGCCCGCAACAACATCCGAAGGATAATGAACACCGAGATAA
>DAIERC010000266.1 GCA_027347125.1 Ignavibacteriales bacterium | reverse complement strand
GCAACGCTGTTTTTATTTGTACAAGAATTTATATTCAACCACGTCATAAGAACAAAAAACGGGATAATATAAAATGTTTTTTCATAAAACGCCCCTTTAAAGTTTTTTATTACTTTCATAAATGTGTTTCCATTTGCCGGTAGCGCGTAATAGCTTCGAGGAAATAATAATCGGCAAAAATCGACGGGACATCCACGTTGCTGTTGATTGGAAGAAACTGCACCGAATGGGCAAGAAGGCAGTTAGTATTTTTATTGCCATTAAAATACGGAGCTTTGCAAAGCGATGATAACATAGCTTCAGCCTCAGACTTGTAGTAATTCTTTAGTGAATCGTTTTTAATATAGTTAATCATTTCGAATAACGCCGATGTGACTATACATGACGCAGAAACATCTCGGTATTTAATATCCGATTGAAAATCCCACGGAGCTATATGATCTTCTGGAAGATGTTTTATAAAATAATCGGCTAATCTTATCGCGTCGTCAAGAAATAGTTTTTCTTTTGTATATCTATAAGCAACTACAAATCCGTAAATGCCCCACGCGTGCCCGCGCGACCAGGTTGTTTCATCTCCTGCGCCTTGAAGCGTTCCTTTATTAATAACCGCACCGGTATTTTTATCATAACGAACAATGTGATAAGTTCCGCCGTCCGGGCGGATAAAATCACGCGCAGTAACAATTGCATGATTACGCGCATAATCCGAAAAGTAAGCCGGCCCGTCGTTTTCCGATGCCCAGAATAAAAGCTCAAGGTTCATCATAACATCGATTATTACAGGGCATGAATTTTTTTCCGGCTTCATATCCCAGTTTGAGCTAAGACATTTTAATTTTGAATCATATCTTTCGGCAAGAGTATTCGCAGCAGCAAGAATAATATTTTTGTAATCACTTTTTTCAAGCTTCACGTCAAGTTTTAATCCATTTCCGTAAGAGCACATGAACTTAAAACCGAGATCGTGCGTGCCGGAATTATTTTTTTCTTCTTCAAGTGAAGAAGTCCACTGCCTTGCCCAATGTTCAAACCGCTGATCATTGCTTAATTCATAAGCATACCAGAGGCAGCCCGGATAAAAACCGGCGGTCCAATCTTCGGCAGGTTTAAGCTGCCATTTTAAATCTTTAGTTCCGTAAGTGGGAAAGAGAGTCGTATCGCTTACTTCGTTAACGCTGGCGGCAAGATGCTCTAAGGAAATCCTAGCCGCTTTATCAACAAGGCTGTCAAGAGGTTCGCCGGCTAAAGTATATGGCAATGGGTTAAATGTTGCAACCATAATAACAGCAAACGTAAATATCGCCCGGTAACATTTTGATGTGCAATTGATAAATAATTTTTCTAACATTTTTACCTCTTGCAATTTTTTATAAGTAAAATTATTTTATTATTCGAATAACACCAGCGAATATTCTTTACCTTGTTCCGTTTTAAAATCATATAAACAGCTTTTCTTCAACTTTATGGTTTTAAGTTTAGCTTCGGGTGATACTAACGGTTCTTTTATATCGGGAACACTATAAAATGAATTTGGATTTGTGCCGGTTGTCTGCCGCACTAAATTGATTATAAGATCTTATACGGCAGTTACTTCCGGGTAAAGATTTGACTTTCACTTTTGTTACCGATCCGTTATACCATTCA
>DAIERC010000256.1 GCA_027347125.1 Ignavibacteriales bacterium | reverse complement strand
TTCAAGTATTAGAAATTTAAGTTTCAAATATAAAGAGCATGTCATATAAAAGCAAAGTGAGGAATATCATATTTAGTAAAGGCAAATTTATTTGTTAATATCTTTGTTACTAAGCAAAATCCTTCGGCTTACAGAAATATTTTAACCCGCAGTAAAAAAAACCGCATAAAATCCTTGACAAAATAATATTAATTTCTTAATTATTAATGTGTTGATTTTGATTTACCTTATTTATTAAGGTATTTATATTTGTCTTAGTTATTAAATAAGGATATACACGTTTTAGACAGTATATTTTTCTGTTTTCTTTATGAATTTGGGCTTAACTAGATAATCAGTAACAAACAATAAAGGATAAAACATGAAAAGGATAGACGCAGTAATAAGACCTCACAAGTTAGAGGAGGTAAAAGAAGCGCTAATTGAAGCAGGCATTAAGGGGATGACTATTTCGGAAGTAAGAGGCATCGGCAGACAAAAGGGACAGACCGAGATTTACAGAGGTTCCGAATACAAGATTGATTTCATTCCAAAGATTAAGCTTGAAATAATATTGCCGGACAGTCTGCTTGAAAAAGCTGTGTCAATAATACTTTCGGCTGCTAAAACCGGGCAGGTTGGCGACGGGAAGATATTTGTGTCTACCATAGACGAAGCTATTAGAGTAAGAACAGAAGAAAACGGTGAGAGCGCATTATAACAATACGGTTACTAACCGGGAACTTCGGTTCTCCCGGTTATCTGGAGCAATACACAAATTGAATGAATAAAAACTATAGGAGAAAAAATGATTAAGACCAAATTTATCTATTCACTGCTTATTGCGGCAGTTTTTACTTTGTTACTTACACTGGTAGTGCCGGCAAAGGCTTATGCCGGTGATCAGCCAGATCCATCCGGTACAAAAACCGGAACTATTGTTGATGTACCTGCAGCTAAGCCCGGCACCCCAACCCTTCAAGAAGTTGGTAACGCTGCCGGGCACAACCGAGTTGCCATCAACTTTATGTGGACCTTGCTTACAGGTTTTCTAGTAATGTTTATGCAAGCCGGTTTTGCGATGGTAGAAGCTGGATTAACACGAGCAAAAAATGCCGCGCACACTATGGCAATGAACTTTATGATTTACCCTCTAGGTATGCTAGGTTTTTACCTTTGCGGTTTTGCTTTCATGTTCGGCGGAGTTGGAACCCTTGGTACGTTGGGCGGATATGCCGGCCTGAACCATGAAATTACCGTCAACCTTTTCGGTAAGTCTTTCGGACTTCTCGGTTGGAGCGGATTTATGTTACAAGGTACCGGTTATGATACCGCCGCTTTTGCACTCTTTTTATTTCAGATGGTATTTATGGATACTACGGCTACCATCCCTACCGGTGCCGCGGCAGAACGCTGGAAGTTCTCGGCATTTATGATATACGGCGCTTTCATCGGAACAATAATGTACCCGATTTTCGGTAACTGGGTTTGGGGCGGCGGATGGCTTGCACAATTAGGTACAAACTTTGGGCTCGGCCACGGCCATGTTGATTTTGCGGGCTCATCGGTTGTGCATATGCAGGGCGGGGTTATTGCTCTTATTTTTGCCTGGTTAATAGGGCCGCGTTACGGAAAATATAATAAGGACGGCAGCATTAACCCGGTTCAACCGCATAGTATACCGATGGCAATAATCGGAACTTTTATCCTGGCTTTCGGCTGGTTTGGATTTAACCCGGGCTCAACATTGGCCGGAACCGATTTACGTATAAGCGTAGTTGCCGTAAATACTATGCTTGCAAGCGCTACAGGCGCAATGGCGGCAACTTTATGGATGTGGTGGTTTCGTACAAAGAAACCCGATCCGTCAATGATGGCAAACGGTATGCTGGCCGGACTTGTGGCTATTACCGCCCCTTCGGCTTTTGTTAGTGCCGGCGGAGCAGCCATTATAGGCTTAGTATCCGGAATACTGGTTGTTGAATCCGTATTCTTTTTTGATAAACGCAAAATCGACGATCCGGTTGGCGCAATTTCGGTACACGGTGTTAACGGCGCATGGGGTTGTTTATCAATAGGGTTGTTCGCAGACGGTACATACGGCGACGGATGGAACGGTGTTGCCGGAACCGTAAGAGGTTTGTTTTACGGCGGCGGTCTGTCACAGTTCTGGGCTGAACTAATCGGCGTCATTACTTGTTTCATCCTTCTTTCGGTTGTTTCAATTATAGTTTATAAAATTGCCGATAAACTTGTGGGCAACCGTGTTTCCCTTGAAGCTGAAATAGGCGGTCTGGATATACCTGAAATGGGCATACTTGGTTACAATGGTTTCGAGATGGACAAATTAGCCGAGACCTCGCATTCTAGATAAGTAGAAAATATTATGCTGCCGTATGAAGTCCAATCTTCATATGGTAATTAAATTTTAGTTTAAGAAAGGGAATTGATATGAATAACCCGCTATTAACCGGTCTATTAACAGCAGCGGCTTTGGCAACCGGCGGAGTAATCGGATATTTATTCGGCGCAATACAAAACGCAGCGCTTAACAGAAATAAGACATTGAAAGAAACCGGTAAATTAAAATCAGGCTGGGCCATAATGCCAGGCTCATTCGGAAGAATTGCAATTTTACTGGTAGTGCTGGTATTAGTACAGGCCGGCCTTCCGATGTTTTTTCATAACAATATTCAATGGATTGTTTCCGCGGGATTAATTTTGGGTTACGGCTGGACGCTGTTGAAGAAACTGCGCGAACGTTCAACATATCAGGCATAACATGATATTGGTAAGTTAGACTTCACCGCAGCGGATACTTATGATAACGTAAACATCTATAGAGAAATGGAGAGAGAGTCATCCCGCTGCCGGAACCGGAGATCCTTCATAGGGGAGGATCTCACGGTTTAATATTTATATACCAGCATATTTTTTAATTCAACCTATTATAGTATTGAGCCGCAGTTATATTCAACCATAGGTTCAAATACACCGCTAATATAAAATCCCGCAGGCCAACACTCTCAACGAATTATAATTATAGCTATAAATGAAATTTCCAGGTTAGCGATAAACCCATCTTCCCTTTTATATTAACCGGATAAAAACAAAAGATAAAAGCCAAAACAAATTTTATCTATATATAATAACTAATGAAACACAAACTTTGGAATATTGAAAAAATGTGGTGATGGTATTGAAGACAATTGCGGAATTAAAAATAACCATGTGTAAAAATATTCCGGCTCCCAAGCGGTAGCAAAATTACAGCCGGTACTAAAGGAAGAATAAGCATTGAAGAGGCCGATAAGAACGTTTTCAGAACGTTTTCACATCGTTTTCAGAACGTA
>DAIERC010000227.1 GCA_027347125.1 Ignavibacteriales bacterium | reverse complement strand
ATCAAAAAATCGATAATCATTTAATTTTAACTTCTCCATAGTTTTATTAAACCTCTTTTAAAAAATTTTTCTTTCAAATAATGTTCTGGTAAACTGAGAACAAACATAAATATATAAAACGAAGATTATAATTTTAGTTATTCCCCAGGCTTTCCGGGTTTAGAATCTTAACCGGGTACCGTTATCCTCTTCTTGGAACAAGTTTCTCTTATAACAAGATCGGTAGGTAATTCCAATTTTACCGGATTGTAATTTTCATAGTTATTAATTTGTTCAAGAATCATTTTAACGGCTTCTCTGCCTAATTTCTCTGTAGGTTGATAAACACAACTTAAAGACGGAGATATAAATCTGTTCACATCACTGTCGCCGAAACATATAACATCAATGTCCTGAGAAATTTTAAGTCCTAACTTTTGAGCAGCGGCGTAAACTCCTAAAGCAACAGGATATGTAACAGTAAAAATAAATTCCGGTAAATTTCCGGCTTCGGCAAGTTTCATTAAGGCGTTATAACCATCCACATCACTATACCCGCCGTGAATTATCCATTCTTCATTTACCCGAATATTATTATCTGTTAAGGCATTTACAAAACCCCGGTATCGTTCCCTGCTTATGTTTATTTCTTTTGGCCCGGCGAAGTGAGCTAATTTTGTGTAGCCCATTTTTATTGCATGTTCGGTAGCTTTATAAGAGCCGGCATAATCTTCCACAGTTACGCACGAAAAATCTCCGCATTCCACAACCCTATCCAAAAATACAATCGGCACTTCTTTTTCACGTATGGATTCAAACATAGAACAATCGACGGTGTTTTGTGTAATGGAAATAATAATACCGTCCACTCTCATGGAAAGCAAAGATTGGATATACTTATTTTCTTTTTCCTGGTTTTCTTGAGTAACAGTAAGAATTATTTCATAATTATTTTCGAATGCTGCGTCATATATCGCTTCAATTACAGACCCGAAAAAGAAATGAGCAATTTTAGGAACAACTAACCCGATCGTATTTGTTTTTTTTGCCGATAAATTTCGCGCAACAAAATTAGGAGAGTAGCCCATCTCAATGGCAGTTTTTTTTATTAAATCTTTCATCCTGATGGATATATCCGGGTGGTTTCTTAGCGCTTTTGAAATAGTAACTTTAGAAACATTAAGTACCTTTGCAATATCATTAAGGGTTATGTTTTGAATTTTAGCCAATATTATTTTCCTACTTTACGTAACTTTATCTATTACTTTATCGATAACTTGTTTCAAATTTGGTGATTTTTTGTTTTAGAGTCAATCACAATTATTGATTTCAAAAATAATTTTTTGTCAAAATAAAATTCGGATGCACAAAAAATTTTGAAAAAATTAAAATCATACGAAATAAAATTTCTAATTTAAATCTGTCTTTATGCGCCCAAAGTCCCAAGGCCGGATTCGATATATAAAAAATTTCTTCACCGCCCGGAAGCGTGTTGTAACCGTCCTTTAATTTTTCGGGGTTATATTTTTGGATCATTTCTTTTAAATCAGCATAATTGAAATTGACACTTTCAATTTCTTCTTTGCTAACATGTCCCGGACAATACGTAATTGAAAATCTTCCCTCAGAGGATCCATGTATCAGATGGGCGGCTGCACCAAGACTATTTTGTAGGTCCTCGTTTTCTTTTACTAGCTGTAAAACTTTGGGAGTACCAACGTACCCGTATTTTCTGATAATCTTATCATTACCCGGATCTTCACCGAATTCTTTTAATCCCGGAGCAAGCACAATAAGTTCACCATTATCTTCTATTGCCATCCTGGTTCTGTATACGCTTTTATTTCCCAGCCAAGTGGTTTTAAATTCTGATGGTTCAAGGTATACGACAACTTTTTTTAACGGTTTATCAAGCATTACAAAATTTACTTCCAACGACAACTTTGCGGCCAAGTTATAACACTCTATATCGTCGCCGATGTATAAACCTCTCACAACCAATTTGCCGGTTTCGTCTTTATCAACAACGGTTTGCACATACACAATAGGCAGATGTTTAGCGAAGTGCTCCGAGCCGTAATTTAATACTTTCCTAACAGGCGAATCTGCGCGGCCCATTATTCTTTCCATGCCGTATGCGGCTCCTAAAAAATGGCTTTTATTAATCCCTTCTTTTCCGCCAGTGCCGATGAAAACATTTTTATTGTAGTTTGCCATGCCGATAACTTCATGCGGAACAACCTGACCAATTGAAAGGATTAAATCATAATTACCCTCGATGAGCAATTTATCTACTTGGATAGGAATGCTATAGTCTATTGCACCTTCCGAAATCTCTTTTACAAAATCTGCCGGAACATCGCCAAGAGTAATCAGCCCTTCCCTCCAATCGTGAACACGGAAAATACTCTTCGGTACTTTTTTAAACATTGTTTCAATTTCCGCATCAGTCATGGGGTAATGCGTTCCGATTGCCGGAAGCACATCTGTTAATTTGTTGCCGTAGTATTCATATGCATAATCAGTTAATATCCCCGAATGTGAATGGAACCTTGTAATGTCGGGAGGAATTGCCAGTACTTTTTTCTTTTGTCCGAGTTTAATTAATGCTTCAAATAAACCCTCTCTTAATTCATCTGGAGAGATTTTATCGGTAACAGAACCTCTGCTGTATAATAACATATCAAATCGCCTTTCATTTTTCTTTTGCGAACGCTGCTTTTGCTCTTATAATTTCTCAGGTTAGTTAAGATACTTAAATCTTTTAAACGCCTGAATAAACATTAAATCCACCGTCCACAGGTACAACAATACCTGTAACAAATTTTGAAAGATCTGAAAGCAGGTACAACACTGTACCATGTAAATCTTCCGGTGTTCCGTATTTGCCCATAGGTGTAGCCGAAATAATTTTTTGTCCTCTGGCAGTAAGGCCGCCTGTTTTTTCATCAATTAATAAAAACCTGTTTTGGTTTGTTAAGAAAAAACCGGGAGCAATAGCATTTACTCTTATATTCATTTTAGCTAAGTGAACCGCCAGCCATTCGGTAAAATTATTTATAGAAGCTTTGGCGGCTGAATATGCCGGAATCTTGGTTAAAGGTCTGAACGAATTCATTGAAGAAACGTTAAGTACAGTACCGCCGCCGTTATTTAGCATATCTTTTGTCAGCACCATCGTCGGCAAAAGTGTACCTAAAAAGTTAAGATCGAAAACTTTCCGGAATCCATCAACACTTAAACCGTAGAATGTTTTTTCGAGATCGTTTAAATCTTCTTCCTGCATAAACTCAACTTGCGTAGTAGCTTTGGGAGAATTACCTCCGGCGCAATTAATTAATAAATTTATTTTCCCGAATTTGGAATTAATTTCTTCTTTCGCTTTCTGAAGGGAATCTTTATCAAGTACGTTTGCTTCAACGCCTATAGTTTCTGTGCCGAATTCATCTGCAATGCTTTTAGCTGTTTTGTCGGCAAGGTCTTTAACCAGGTCTAACACGGCAATCTTTACTCCTACAGCAGCCAGGCACTGAGCCATTGCCGTACCAATAACTCCGGCGCCGCCTGTTATGGCGCAAA
>DAIERC010000222.1 GCA_027347125.1 Ignavibacteriales bacterium | reverse complement strand
GCTATTTTTGCGGCCTCGCTGGTGCATGAAAATATTGCGCACGGGTTGGCAACATCCGGTTATTTCGAAAAAGATTTAACCGAAGATCCGTACCCGGTAAAACACGGAAAGATATTTCTTTGAAAATAAAAATTGCTTAATAATTTTTTATGAATTTCTTTGGTTCGCTCTCTGCAAATCCGATTCCCCCTGCAAAAACAGCTGTGTTGTACAAGGGAAAATCTTTTGGCTACCAGGAACTGTTTAATAAAAGTTCGACGTCGGCCGTTTTATTGCAAAATAAAGGTATAAGGCAAAACGATAAAGTCGCATTACTCGGTGAGAACACACCCGATTTTATCATAACCGTTTTGGCTATCTGGAAGTTGAAAGCCATACCCGTTGCGCTTAATAACCGGCTACTTATAAATGAACTTGAACAACAAATAAATTTTTCAGGATGTTCTTTTTTAATTTATGATGATCACTTAAAAAACACAGCAGACCATATCCGGGTTAGTTCTTCAAGTTTTAGCGACATTTCCACAAACAATGATCTTATTGGAGATGATTACCAGCTAAATGTAGAAACTTCGCAGACAGCATTAATTCTTTTCACCTCAGGCTCTACAGGAAAGCCGAAGGCTGTAATTCTTTCTTTCAAGAATTTAATTAAAAGCGCCGAAATAGGTAACCAAATATTTAAGAATGAAGAAAAAGACATTTGGTTAGCTGCTTTGCCATTCTACCATATCGGCGGATTTTCAATTATTACAAGAACTTTTTTATACGGGCTTACTTTAGTTATTCCGGAGAGCATTAGCACTGCGGGAATAATAAAATCCCTTAAAGAGTATAATCCTACTTTAACATCTTTTGTAACAACGCAGTTAAAACGGATGCTTGATAATAATATAAAACCTAATCCGGGTTTAAAACATATTCTGCTCGGCGGAGGATTTATTGAACCTACTCTGGTTCAACAAGCATTAAACGCGGGCTGGAACGTTTCTACATCATACGGCTCTACTGAAACATCATCTTTTGTAACCGCGCTTACCAAGGGAAATTTTGTATTAAGGCCAGGGTCGGCGGGAATTGCTTTGTTTCCAAATAAAATTTTAATAATGGATGAGCATAAAAATATTCTGCCTTCCAATACTTCCGGTGAAGTAGTAATTGAAAGCGATGCGGTTGCAGCAGGGTATTTTAATAACAGTGAAGAAACGTCAAAAAAATTCTCAGGGAATATTTTTTATTCAGGCGACTTCGGGTACCTTGATGATTCCGGATTTCTGTACATTCAAGCAAGAAGAAGCGATTTAATTATTTCAGGCGGTGAGAATATAAATCCTTTGGAAGTAGAGAGAACATTGCTAACGCATCCGGATATAATCGAAGCTTGTGTGCTGGGTTTGGAAGATAAAGACTGGGGACATTCGGTTACGGCCGTGTTAATTACACGCAATAATACACAACTTACAATCGAAGAAGTTAAATCTTTTTTAAAAGATAAACTTCCCTCTTACAAGTATCCTCAAAAATTATTTATATTGAACGAATTGCCAAAAACTTCGCTGGGAAAAGTTCAAAAAGAAAAGTTAAAAGAGATAATAAAAAAAACGGCTCAAACCTTATAACGCGATAATCCTTCCGATATTTCTTTTTTCATCGGAATTTTGTTCCATGTTTTCTTATCAACAAAAACATGCACGGTTTTTACTTCACAGCATTCTTCCAAATTTTCATTTATACATTTATATGATATTTCAAACGATGATGATTTAAGATTGGTTATTCTTAGCGCTACGGTAATTGTATCGCCGTATTTTATCGGCTTATGATAGTGAGATTCGGCATTTAATACCGGTGCAACGTATTCATCATTATTCCAGTAATCTTCATCAAGTTTGAACCCATTTATCATAGCTTCGTAAGCCGCATGGCAAATTTCGAACACCCTCCCGAGAAACAATATCCCGGCGGGGTCGCAATCATAAAAATTTATTTTTGTTTTATGTACAAACATTATTACCTAACAATTAAGCTGTTGTCTTCTTCGAATAACATTTGGGGGATCGCTTTCTTTATTTCGCCAACAAGGGCTTCAACAAAATGCCGTTTTAATAAAGCCTTGCTGAACACAACTCCTATTTCTCTTTTAGGCACAGGTGGATTAAACTCACGGATAAGCGAAAGCTGAAACTCATCTTTTACATCAGTAGTTGCAAGATACGGAAGCAATGTTATGCCGAAGTTTTGCTCCACCAACCTTTTTAAGGTATCTATAGAACCGCTTTCAAAAAGGACTTTTCTTTCATTTTCCTTCCACTCACGTTCGTTGCTTTTGCATAATTTTAAAACATGCCCCCTTAAACAATGGCTTTCTTTCAGCAACAACAAATCATCGGTAGATAAATCATCAACGTCCAATTCCTTTTTTGAGAAAAGCCTGTGGTTCCTGGAAATGTAAGCAACAAACGGTTCGTAATACAACGTCTGTTCAATCAATCCGTTATTGTTTATAGGAAGAGCAAGAATACCGACATCAATTAGGTCTCTATCCAACGAATTTAAAATCTCGTTAGTGGTTATTTCATCAATAATAAGTTCTATGGAAGGATAAGTTTCAACGAAAGATTTTATAAACAACGGAATAAGGTACGGTGCAATCGTAGGAATGATTCCAATTTTAAGAGTGCCCTTATAGTTACCGGTTTCTGAATCGATAATGTTTTGAAGTTTTTCCGATTCTCTTAAAATAATTTTCGCCTGTTTCAAAATTTTAGCACCGATATCTGTAGGCACTATGGG
>DAIERC010000216.1 GCA_027347125.1 Ignavibacteriales bacterium | reverse complement strand
TATTACCAATGCATGTCAGTCGCTTCCCGATAAAACCTGCGGTATAACAGTTTCCACATATTATAATAACCAGGTGAACAAGGTAAGGATTAAAATTGAAGATGAGGGTATCGGTATTAAAGAAAGCGATTTAAAATATATTATGGATCCTTTTTTTACAACGAAAAGAAATATGGGAGGCACAGGTCTGGGCCTTTCCATATCATACAATATTGCAAAAAGCCACGGCGGTAAACTTGCGTTAACAAGCCGCCCGAATAAAGGCACAATTGCAAAAGTATCTATTCCCGTAATTAAAGAGAGCAACTAGGAGCTAAGTTATGAAACCCACAGTATCACCGGCCAACCCCATTTTGCTTGTTGATGATGAAGAGCATTTTCTTTTAAGCGCGGAACTGACAATGTCTTCCAACGGGATAAAAAATATTGAAACATGCAAAGACAGCCGCATGGTAATGGAATTGTTGTCGCTAAAAGAATATGCGCTTGTCGTCCTGGACATTAATATGCCTAATGTATCGGGAGTGGAATTGCTTCCTCAAATAGTAACAAATTTTCCGCAGATGCCTGTTGTAATTATAAGCGCGGTTAACGATGTAGATAGCGCAGTGTTCTGTATGAAAGAAGGAGCGTTTGATTATTTGTTAAAGCCGGTTAACGACACAAGATTGGTTACAACCATAAAAAGAGGTTTAGAACTTGCCGAGATAAAAAATGAAAATGAAATGCTGAAGCAATCGCTTTTCAAAGAAAATCTGGAGCACCCGGAAGCATTTAGTGAAATTATAACTCATTGCGGAACGATGATCTCGATCTTCAAATATATTGAGGCAATAGCAAAAACAAACCTGCCCGTTTTAATAAACGGTGAAACCGGAACCGGCAAGGAATTATTTGCCAAAGCAATTCATAATGCAAGCGGAAGAAAAGGCGATCTGGTTTCGGTAAACGTTGCCGGAGTTGATGATAATTTTTTCTCGGATACTTTGTTCGGCCATAAGAAGGGTGCGTTTACCGGCGCAGATGCGGATAGAAAAGGATTGATTGAAAAGGCCGACGACGGGACTTTATTTTTAGATGAGATCGGTGATTTAAGCATCGAGTCACAGGTTAAACTTTTAAGACTTTTACAGGACGGGCAATATTATCCGCTTGGTTCCGATATAGCAAAACTATCCGACGCAAGAATTATAGTAGCTACTCATCGTAACATCAAATCGATGCAGGAAAGCAATACATTCAGGCAAGATCTTTATTACAGGTTAAAGTCGCACCAAATAATTATTCCGCCGTTGCGTGAAAGGAAAATTGATCTTCCCTACCTGGTAGATCATTTTATTACAAAAGCGGCAAATGAGCTTGGCAAAAAAAGGCCGACATCACCCAAAGAATTATATACATTATTAAGTAATTATCCTTTTCCCGGAAACGTGCGCGAGCTCGAAGGGATGATATTCGAGGCGGTAAGCTTGCATACCTCAGGTATTTTATCGCTCGAATCAATAAGACAAAAAATAAATGAATATAACCAGGATAGAAATATTTCGAACAAGATTCCCAACCCCAAAGTTCGTTCGGATGAACTGATTTATTTTCCCGGTAGGTTTCCCACACTAAAAGAAGTGGAAGAATCATCAATAGAGGAAGCCTTAAAAAGAGCACGGGGCAACCAAACAATTGCAGCCGAACTACTCGGCATGTCTAGAAGAGCATTAAATAACAGGCTTAGAAGAAGCGGGGAAGAATAAGATTAGGTTTCATAAAGAAATTAGTACGCACAAAAACAAGTTCCGGCCGAAAAATTAACTTTATCTTAATACTGTAACTTTTTTGTCTGTAAGGAATTACTTCACCAAATGGGTGCCACATTTCTTCTCTTAGCCACATTTTAGCCTTAACCGATAACTATTTGATTTTTAATTATTTAATGAACTTTTAGCGTTCAAAAGTACATTTTTGTGGCACCAAACTCCTCATTTTTAAAAACATTAGAACCATCAGCTAAGTTATTATAAAACAAACGTTTATTCATCATTCATGCTTTTGGCATTCCCTTTGATGTCCTTACTGCGAGTTTAACGAAGAAACAAATACAAGAAAAAGGAGAAATCATGAAAAGGTACATAAACAAAGCGGTGGTAGTAGTTCTTGCTTTATTAACATTGAGTATAAGTGTTTTTGCTCAGCCGAATAAAGCTCGTTACAGCGATAAGGTGTTGGAACAAGGTTTAAAAGTATTCCCGACATCTTTACAGAGCGATTATCAAGGAATCGTAGAATCTACAATCTACAATGTAGTTCTATTGAAAAATTATTTTCCAAATGCAAATTATAAAACAATTGTAGATGAACTAAATAGCGTAGCTCAGGGAAATGATAATCCGGTAATAAGATATAAGGCTCATTTGGCAAGCATGTATTTAACTTACGGCAGCAATATTGAGATTACTCCAACCGAACCGGGATACGATCCTGAAAAAATATTCAGACAGATAGCTGAACAATTAGAAAAGAAACTTTTGGTCTCCAATACGAACGAATAAACATAGATACATTACTACCTCCTAAGGGCAGTCGTTGGGCAAATTCTTCAGAAATGAAGAATTGCCCATGACTTTAACCCGCCTATAAAACTAATATTAAAAAATAAAAACATGAGATTATTTTAGCTTATTAGAGCCGACTATATTTACGCCAATATCAATTACATCAGCAACTCTTTTCCCAAGTATCATATTTCTTACCCCGTATTTAGAAAGAGTAATCTGAAATTTTGAAGATATACCGATAAGATCGCCGGGCGCCCTGGCTTCGGTTTCGGGGCTTTCGTCAAGATATGTAATTGTTGCCTCAACCGGTATTTCGTTTGTAACGCCGTGAAGTGAAAAATCACCAAGAACTTTAACATCTAATTTGTTTTTTGCAAGCTGCTTAACATCCAAAACTTTTTTTATCTTAAAAGAAATATTCGGATATCTTTCGGCATCAAGCCACTTGGGTTCTTTCAAATCTTTATCGCGCATTTTAATGCCCGTTTGTAATGATGATGTCGGGAAGGAAATTTCGCCATGTAAACTATTTTTTACGTCATGCACATTAAACGAAATATTACCGGATATTTGAGAAGTAAGCCCGTCAACTTCATCAAGCGCCGTTACGCTGTGAAATGTTGCCTGATTTCTTTCATCGTTTTTAAATGTAAATAATTGTTGCCCTTTTGCCTTAACATCAAAACCCTGCGCAACTGATAACGAAAATAAAAGCAAGACTAATAATATAGAATTAATGATAACTTTCATTAAGATGCCTTTCTCTTTTCTTTGAAAATAAAAAATAGTAAACCCGATATAACTATGCTGGCAGCAGCAACAATTAATGTAAGGTCAAGACCCCAAATAAATTTATTTTGCCAAATTCTATAAGTAGTTCCGAAGAGTGGATCTTTTTTAGAAATTAAAACCTGTGTTTGAGTAAAAATATACGCCCCGTTCGCCATCCAGATAATAAAGGCAATAACTATAATTGTTAAACCTGCGATAATTGTAATTTTTTGCTTGGAATTTAATTTCATGTTTGATGTCTCTGAATATTTTATATTTTGTTTTTTGTAAAAGAAGCGAACCGCATTTTTGCCGGGATTGAACATAACTAAAAAGGATTTGTAGTCGAATGATTTACAACATATTTGTGAACGCTGTTTTTTAAATCACGGTTAACAATTATATTAATGGTCGATGTTGAAATAAATAATTTTCTTATCTTCATAAAAGGGAAAAAAGGTTATGCAAGGTAAAACTTATGATATCGCAATAATCGGCGGCGGTATTGTTGGAACGTCTACTGCTATCGCTTTGCAAAATACTGGTAAATTTTCTGTTATTGTGCTTGAAGCTGAAAACAAACTTGCCGCACATCAAACAGGAAACAACAGCGGCGTAATTCATTCCGGTTTATATTATAAACCAGGCTCGCTAAAAGCCAGTAATTGCGTACTTGGCCGCCAATTAATGTACAAGTTTTGTGAAGATAACAATATTAAATTTGAGCGTTGCGGTAAAATAGTAGTTGCAACAAACAAAGAAGAAATTGCTGCTCTGGAAGATCTAGAGAAAAAAGGAAAAGCAAACGGACTAAAAGGAGTTAAACGGCTATCGAAAGAAGAGCTAAACGAACATGAACCTTATGTAAACGGGATAGATGCGCTTCTTGTGCCTGAAACAGGAATAGTTGATTATACCGAAGTAACAAATACCTACGCAAAAATTATTCAACTGCACGGCGGCGAAATTAAAACTAACAGCAGATTCTTTTCGCTTTCTAAAGACGGCAATGCTCATGTGCTGGAAACCGAAAGCGGAGAAATTAAGGCTAAATTTTTAGTAAACTGCGCGGGGCTTCGATCCGATAAAGTTGCAAAGCTTTGCGGCGTCGATCCCCAATTACAGATCGTTCCTTTTAGAGGAGAGTATTACAAAATAAAAAAAGAAAAAGAATATTTAGTTAAAAATTTAATTTATCCGGTGCCGGATCCACGCTTTCCTTTTCTCGGAGTTCATTTTACCCGCATGATTAAAGGCGGTGTTGAAGCGGGTCCTAATGCTGTTTTAGCTTTCAAACGCGAAGGTTATTCGCATAAGGAATTTTCTCTGCAGGATGTTTCTCAGCTCTTTTTTTACGCGGGCTTTTGGAAGATGGCCTCAAAGTATTACAAAATGGGGATAGGCGAGTTTCATCGTTCGCTAAGTAAAAAAGCGTTTGTTAAAGCGCTACAAAAATTACTCCCCGAAATTACGATTGATGATATAGCGCCCGGCGGTGCCGGTGTACGCGCGCAGGCTCTTGAACCGGATGGTAAACTTGTAGATGATTTCAGAATTGTTGAGGCCTATAAAATGATTCATGTTCTAAATGCCCCTTCTCCTGCGGCAACCGCATCCATCAGCATTGGACAAACAATTGCAGAAAAAATTATTGCCGCACAAAATTAGTCGGTTTACCTGAAAATATTTTATTAACAACAGCTATATGCAAAACCTCTTGATGCGGTACGGGCGAAGCGCGAGTATTTTTAAAATGTGTGTCGTCTATTAACACCATATTAAAAATTTAACTGTAATTTGTTACTGCTTTATTACATATTTGAAGACCATTTGTTCGATAACTTTGAAATTAAAATTCAGAACTATAAATCCTAAGGAGTGGTTATAATGAATAATCTATTAAAACTTATTGACTACGGCCAGAGTTACTGGCTTGATAATTTGACAAGAGGGAAAATTAAAAACGGCGAACTGAAGAAACGGGTTTCGCAGCAAGGATTGCGGGGAATAACTTCCAACCCGGCAATTTTTAATAAAGCAATCTCAAACAGCAGCGATTACGATGCACAAATAAAGCAGCTTGTTAATCAAAAAAAAGGCGTGCATGAAATTTATGAAGCCCTTACAATAAAGGACGTACAAGATGCTTGCGATATTTTAAGGCCGGTTTTTGATGAGTCCGGCGGTGTTGATGGTTTTGTAAGCCTTGAAGTTTCTCCTTACCTTGCGCACGACACGGAGGGAACAAAAGCCGAAGCAAGAAAATTATTTAAAGCAGTTAACCGCTTAAACTGCTTTATTAAAATTCCCGGTACGGATGCGTGTGTTGCAGCAATAGAAGAAATGTTGTACGAAGGAATTCATGTTAACGTTACTCTCTTATTCTCCATACAAAGTTATGAAGCTGTGGCAAATGCTTATATTAACGCGCTGGAAAGAAGATTTAACGAAGATAGATCGATTACGGAAATCAGATCGGTTGCCAGCTTTTTCTTAAGCAGGATAGATATATTAACAGATCAGTTGCTGGGGCACCTGGTAATACCTGGCAACAACAACGGTAAAAAACCGGAACTTCTTTTAGGCAAAACCGCCATTGCCAGCGCTAAGCTTGCTTACCAGAGTTACAAGAAAATTTTTAGCGGCGAGAGATGGCAGCGCTTATCTGAAAATGGCGCTAAAGTTCAGCGTCCTTTATGGGCAAGCACAAGCACCAAAGATCCTCTTTACAGTGATGTTAAATATGTTGAAACTCTGATTGGTCCGGATACCGTAAATACTTTGCCCGATGAAACAATAGATGCGTTTGCGAACCATGGAGTAATAGAACCGAACACTATTGAAAAGGACGTTGATGAAGCTTACAAGATGTTTGACAACTTAAAAGAACTTGGAATAGACATTAATTTCATCACAAAACAATTAGTGAATGAAGGTATTCAAAAGTTTATAGACCCGTTTGACAACTTGATGAAAAGCCTGGCATCAAAAAGGGAAAATATTCTTTCCGAGAAAACCGGAAAGCAAACGCTTAATTTCGGAAAATCAAAATCCGAAGTTGTTGCAGCATTAAAATCATTAACTGAAAAACAATTCGGTCGAAGACTATTCGCAAAAGATCCGCATTTATGGTCTGATGACCCGGAACAAATTGAAGAAATAAAAATAAGACTCGGCTGGTTAGAAAGCGCCGAATATTTTCTTGAAAAAGCAGATGAGGTTGAAAAGCTTGTTAAAGATGTAAAGACGGCAAAATATAAATATGCCGTGCTTCTAGGTATGGGCGGCAGTAGTTTATGCCCCGAAGTATCAAGAGAAACCTTCGGAACCAAAGCAGGATACCTTGAATTGCACGTTCTGGATAACACCGATCCGGCGGCTGTAAAAGATGTGGAATCGAAAATAGATCTATCTAAAAGCATTTTTATTGTTTCCAGCAAATCGGGCACAACAACCGAAACCGACAGCTTCTATAAATATTTTTACGAGCAAACAAAGAAGGTTACCGGTGATTCAGCCGGCGAGCACTTCGTTGCCATTACAGACCCCGGAACATCTTTAATGAAAGAAGGTGAAGATAAAAAATTCCGGCATGTATTTGAAAACCCTGTTGAGTTCGGCGGCAGATATTCAGCGCTTTCATTTTTCGGGTTAGTACCGATGGCTTTGATAGGAATTGATATTAAAAAAATTCTAAATAGCGCGCATCAAATGCAATTAAGCTGCGGGCCGTATGTTCCTGCAGAAGTAAATCCGGGAGTTAGTTTGGGCACCATGCTTGGTGTAAACCAGAAACTTGGACGGGATAAAGTTACATTCGTACTTTCCGATTCTATTAAGGCTTTCGGCTTGTGGGTTGAACAGCTTATAGCCGAAAGCACAGGCAAAGATGGCAAAGGCCTGCTGCCGGTTGAAAGCGAAAAATTAGGCACACCTGATGTTTATTCAAACGACAGAGTTTTTGTTTATATGTTTACGCATGACGACAAAAAAGATGAGAAAAAAATTGCGGCTCTTGAAAAAGCAGGCCACCCGGTAGTTCGAATTGAAATAAAAGATAAACATGAAATCGGCGGAGAATATCTGCGATGGGAAATTGCAACCGCGGCGGCCAGCACCGTAATGGGTGTAAATGCATTCGACCAGCCGAACGTTGCCGAAAGCAAAAAGAATACAAAAGATTTGCTTGAAGAATGGAAACAAAACAGAAAATTTAATATTGGCGAACCGGTTGTTGAAAAAAACGGCATATCGATTTATTGCAACACATCGGCTCAATGGCTGTTTGAAGGAAAACGTAAATCGGTAAAAGAATTTTTAACGGCTTACTTCAAGCTTGCCAAACAGCATGATTATATTTCCATGCTTGCTTATTTTTTACAAACTCCGGAAAGACACAAACTTTTACAAAGCATCAGAATAAGTTTGCGCGACAAGCTGCAAACCGCCACCACGTTGGGCTACGGTCCGCGTTATCTGCATTCCACCGGGCAGTTGCATAAAGGCGGCCCAAACGAAGGTGTGTTTGTTATTTTTTCGTCGGACGCGGAAGAAGAATTGGCAATTCCCGGGAGTGAATACGGGTTTGCAACGTTGCAGCGTTCGCAGGCCCTGGGCGATTTTAGATCGCTTGATAACAAAGAACGCAGGGTAATTCGCATTCATCTTGGAAAAGATGTTGAATACGGACTGAAAGCTGTTGCGGAAATACTGAAATAATATCTCGTTTGTAAAACCGGTTGTGGTAAACCGAATTTATTACAACCGGTTTGTTAGTTTATTCTCATCAATTTAAAATTATTTTTATTCCAAAAGTTGCGGAGCTTAAATGGATAATGAATTAGTTGAAGTTGAAAAAACCGAGATTCCCAAAGCGGTTCCGCCGGAACCGTGCATAGTTGTAATATTCGGTGTAACCGGAGATTTAACCCATCGTGAACTTATTCCTTCTTTATATGCGCTAAATTGTAAAGGACTTCTGCCAAGACCATTTGCAATTATCGGCTTTGCCAGAAGAGATTGGAACGACGATTTCTTTCGCAACGAGATGAAAAATACAATGAAAAAAGTAAACGAATGCGGAGAAGAAGAATGGAAACTTTTTTCGAAAAATCTTTTTTATGTAAAAGGAAATTTTAACGATGATCCGTCCACATCTTATAAAAACTTAAACGATAAAATTAAACAAGTTCAAAAAGATCTGAACATTCCTGACAACGTATTATTTCATCTTTCCACTCCACCGGAAAATTACGGTGAAATAATTGAGAGGCTTG
>DAIERC010000210.1 GCA_027347125.1 Ignavibacteriales bacterium | reverse complement strand
TTAAAGCCGGAAGATTTAAATAAGCATTAACCTGCCGTTCTTTTGAAGGATCGTAAGTAAGTCCGGTTTTTGACTTCCAAACTTCAATTTTTACAATCCTATACTGCGTTTCAACTATCGGAATAGCGTTGCCGTAGTATTTATAAAACAGATTTAAATCCGGCCTAGTGCTTGCATATAACGTATCGACAAAATAATCATTGGTTGAATAACTATATGCCCTAATGTTAAAAGTTTGTGAAGTAGCACCGCCGGAAACTGCTACTTCTTTTGTCTGCCCTTTTTTTTGGCTTGCGAGAGCAGTTAAACTTAAAGGGCCTAGTTTTAAATTCGCTTTTACACCGAACAAGGCCTCGCCGCCGCCAACCAGAGGTGAAGTTTGAAGCGAAACGTTTCCCGCCTCAATACTTTGAATTATTTCATCTTCATAACCGGTATATTTTATTTTAAGCTGATTTTCATACTCGAACGTACGTTCGGTATTCCAGTCAGCGTTTATATTTAGTTTATCGCCAATAGTACCGTCAACATTTATTTGCACCTGCTGCTGAAAGTCCGGTTCATTTGTAGTGTTGCCAAGCAATGAAGATGTTACACCTTCGGTAGTTTGACTTTTCCACGCCCCGTGTATATCTACAGCGCCACCTATTCTTAAACTTATTTTCGGTTTGCCGAAAATGCTTAGAACCCCAACGCTCGGTAATGGGATTTCAAAATTTGTAAAGTCTTTTATCAATTCACCGAGTTCTTTTTTAGAGCTCTTCAGTTCATAAGCGTTGGCAATGCTTTCCCAAGATTTTCTTTCATTTAAAGCTAATTTTAATTTTATGTACTCATCTATCGGAAGCCTCAGTAAAATTTTGGGTTCCTGCCCGGCAACAACATCAATTATTTCTACATATTTACCGGTAGAATCGATTTGTATTTTCTTTGAAGCGAAAGCGCTGGATGGCTGCGCGAAAAATTCCGAACCGGGTTTTTGTTTAAGATCAACATAAGGTTCATCTTCGCGCTGGTAATGGAAATTTTGTAAACGCGCGGTTGAATCAATCGACATGGAGTCTAATTTTACGGTGTCTTTTCTGGCGCTAAGCGAATCGTGAGCAAATCCGGCAGTGTCTATAAATTTTTTAGCGGTGTCAATTTTTATGTTTGTTGATGTGGAATCGGCCAAATTATTTAGCGGAATACGGAGTTCATATTTTCCGTCAGCTTTTGAAGGTTCAATTTTTTGAACCGAATCCTGGGCACGTTCTTTTAATTGAGATGCTTTATTTTGGGCTCCATAATAACGGAAGAAAGCATCAACCCAAAATTTATCATTAATCTGCGATTGGTATGGATAGAGAAAACCCAAATTAATTGCCGCGTAAAAAAGAATTATCCCGAACAATGAGACGCGGACAATTTCCAAGACCAATTTTTTGATTCTCTGTTTAATAAGAATCCCTTAAAGAAATGTTAAAAACTAAAGCTATCGTATAAATTATCTATAGACTTCCTCCTAATTGTTAAAATTTCGTTGAAAAAAATTATATAATTAAGATTATAATATCAACAAACTTAAAAGTAAAAAGTTTATTTTTGCGGCAAATTTAGATTTTATTTTACAATATAATAAGGTAAAATTTTATTCACTTATTTTTACTTGCATTTAACAAACAAGAACTATCACTTAACCGCCGGAAGAAGTTCGTTCCAAATTCAGATGTCAAATTTAGTTAACTTTTTTATTATTTCTGAATATTTAGGGTAAAGTTTTAATAAATATTTTCTGCTGCCAAGTTCAAAATCCTCGAAGTCAAAACCAGGAGAAACTGTGCAGCCTATCAGCCCGAATGACAATTTATCTTTTAATTCTGCTCCGAACCAGCTTCCTTTTGGAATGATAATTTGAAATGACTCGCCTTTGTCTATGTTATTTCCTAAATGCTGCTCTGTAAATTCCCCGTCTTCAGTTATTACATAAACAATGATCGCGGTGCCGTCATAAAAATGCCATACTTCATCGGACTTTAATTTATGAAACAATGAAACTTGATTTCCTTCCAGCATAAAATAAATAGATGTTGAAAATGATCTGTCTTTATTATACCTGCCGGGTAGATGCTCGGCGGAAAATAGCTCACCACATCTGTAAATTTCTTTAAAGTATCCGCCTTCAGGATGCTGTTCCAGTTGGAGTTTAGAAATATATTCTTTCGCTTTTGGATGCATATTATAATTGTCTTGAATTCACAATAAAAGGAACAAACATTTATGTTCCGTCTTTACAAAAGTAATATTAATTCATTATATTCAAATCATATAATTTCATTTTCAAACCGGGCAAATGGAAAAAAGATTACTTGTAATTTTGTTTATTACCATTGCGGTTTTTCTTGCCGCAAAGTTTTCCTTAGGTAATCTGCTTCTTAAGGAAGCAAATAAAATTACTATGTCGGGAGATTCTTTTGATCGCTTATTAAGTGAAAAGTATGTGCTGGTAAAAGGTTTGAAAATTGTTCCCGCAACAATGAGCTCTGATCATCAAAAAGAATTGGAAAGATTTTTGAACTACCAGCGAACCGCGCAGGAAGACCTTCAACGACTTTTAAAATGAAACAGCATGCAGCAGCTTCCTGCCGCATGCTTAAAGAATTTATAACTTGTCGCTATCTTTTATCTACCGGTAAATAAGAACGTTTTGTAGCACCGGTGTATATTTGGCGGGGACGATAAATTCTTGCTCCCGGTGTCTCTCTCATTTCTTTCCATTGGGCAATCCAGCCCGGCAAACGGCCAAGGGCAAACATTACCGTAAACATATTGGTAGGAATACCCATCGCTCTATAAATTATTCCGCTGTAGAAATCTACGTTAGGATATAATTTCCTTTCAATAAAGAAAGGATCGTTAAGAGCTATTTCTTCAAGGTTCTTCGCAATATCAAGCAACGGATCGTTTACACCAAGCTGTTTAAGCACATTATCTGCGGCGGCTTTTAAAATTTTTGCGCGCGGATCGAAATTTTTGTAAACCCTGTGCCCGAATCCCATTAATTTAAATTTGGACTCTCTATCTTTCGCAAGGTTTATATATTTCTTATAATCTCCGCCGTCGGCTTTAATTTTATCCAGCATTTGAATCACTTGCTGGTTTGCACCGCCATGTAAAGGTCCCCAAAGAGCGCATATTCCCGCCGAGATTGAAGCGAATAAATTAGCTTCGCTGCTACCGACCATTCTAACAGTTGAAGTGCTGCAGTTTTGTTCATGATCTGCATGAAGAATTAAAAGCAGATCCAGAGCGTGTTCAAGTTCTTTCGGCACTTCGTATTCTTCCGAAGGAACCGCGAACATCATATGGAGCATATCGGCACTGTAGCTTAAATCGTTTCGAGGATAAATGTACGGCTGGCCGATAGATTTTTTAAAAGAGAAAGCGGCTATCGTTTTTAGTT
>DAIERC010000205.1 GCA_027347125.1 Ignavibacteriales bacterium | reverse complement strand
GTCTGGTATATTTCATCGCCGCAACGGTCAACGGTTGTAAGCACTTCTTCACCCGCGGACACAAGCAAAAAACCTTTTGATTTCCTACCGTAACCACGGCTTAACACGCCGACTTTATTGCCTTCTTTCTTTAACAAGTTCGCAAGAAAAATAACCATCGGTGTTTTGCCGGAACCGCCTACGGTTAGGTTGCCTACCGATATTACTTTTGCATTTACTTTTTGCGACTTGAAAATATTTATATCAAAGAACCAATTTCTAATCCTAATTAACAGCGAGTAAACCGGAACAAAAGGAAGTAATATAATTTTCAAAATATTCATCAGCCGCTTACCCTAAATTTATCTTAGCTAAGTTACCGGAACATGCCGGCAGCTTTTTGAATTTCATTTAATTTTAATTCGCAATTCTCTATCATCTTTGACGTATCTTCGTAACTTAAGTTCTTATCAACATAAACAGGATCAGAATAAATAACATTTGTATGGGTAAAAAATTTCGGAATTTGAAACTGGTCCCAGCTTCTTAACAATATTTTTCTTTTAAAACCGATACCGACAAGAATTATCGGCAAACCGCTTTTCTTTGCGGTAATCACCGCACCGGCTTTTAACTTTTGTGGCGGCCCCGTCGGCCCGTCCGGCGTTATAGAAATTGAACAGTTGTTCTTTGCATAATCCACCAGAATGCCGAGGGCAACTTCACCGCCGGTATGGCTTGAACCCCTCACTACCTGGTACTTCCAGTTTTTAAGAATCTTCGCAAGCAAGTCGCCGTCTTTACTTTTGCTTGTAAGCGCAACAATATTTTTTTTCCGCTGCAGGTACCAGGGTAAAAGCATTGTTCCGTGCCAAAAAGCCAGCACATAATTTCTTCCGCTTCTCTCAAGTTCATCAATTACAGTTTGGTTGACGTACGAAATCTTTAAAGTTTTGCAAAGAACATTTATAACACCGAAAAGGAGATAATTGCCGATAAACCGTAAAGTATCTTGTTTTAATTTTCTAAGATTCATTCAATGCTGCGTAAATAACCCGGGCAGCGCGTTTAGAAGCGCCCTCGGTGCCTAGTTTTTCTTTTATACTCTGCAATTTTCTTTTAATGTTGTTATACAATCCGGTATCTGATAAAATTGTTTTACACTCTTTGTACAAAGCCTCTTCGGTTACACGACTTTGTATTAGTTCGGGAACAAGCTTTTCACCCGAAATAATATTTGCCATTCCAATGCTGTCGACCTTTACAAGATTCTTACCTATTAAGTAAGTTAGGTAACTTGTTTTATAAACAATAACCATCGGCAACTCAAACAAGCCCGCTTCAAGTGTTGAAGTACCGGATTTTACAATTCCGAGCTTGGCATATTTAAGCAGCTCGTAAGTATAGCCTTTTATAATTTTGTAATTTTTCTTTTGCGAGAGACCGCCCAAAATACCTTCTTCAATATTGGGCGAACAGGCAACCACAACTTGCAGATTAAATTCAGCGGCCAATGTTTCGCCGGCCTTTATAACTTCCGGAAAAATTTTTTCAACTTCGTGCGAACGGCTGCCGGGAAGAATTAGAAGTAGTTCCTTGTTTTCATCAAGATTAAAATTTTTATACAGATCTTGCTTGTCTAAAAATTGATATTTATTAATTCGTTCCAGCAAAGGATGACCCACAAACTCAACATCAACACCGGCCTTCTTATAAATATCTTCTTCAAACGGAAATACAACCAGCATTTTGTTAACCAGTTTTTTAATCTTGTTTATACGCCCGGCGCCCCACGCCCAAATTTGAGGTGATATATAATAGATTATATTCACGTTCATTGCTTGTAATTTTTTAGCAATGCTTAAATTGAAACCGGGGTAATCTATTAGCACAACATTTTTAATGTTTTTTTCTTTTATAACCGCAACCAAATCGCGCTGAACTTTTTTAATAAACGGGATGTGCTTAATTACTTCTATAAAACCAAGAAAAGCCATCTTGTTTATATGATAAATCAGGTTCATCCCCGCAGCTTTCATTTTGTCGCCGCCGATGCCGAATATATTAATATTCTCATCAAGCTTTTTTAATTCCTCAATTAAAGAAGCGCCGTGCAAATCTCCGGATACTTCTCCGGCAATTATCATCAAGTTATTGTTCAAAGCGTTACTTATTTATAATTATTAAAGCCTGCGAATAAACCAGATCAGAAAGATAGTAACCGAAACAAACGTAAATGCCTGTAACGTTCTTGTTTCAGATTTAAGCCCTTCTTTTAAACTAAACGACGGCTGTTCGAGCCCTTCTACTTTATATGAAGTTAAGCGCGGCAAAAACCTGGGAACATTTTTTACATACGCTTCATATTCTTTGCCGTATGTTTTTCTTAAATACTGTTCTTCTTCAGTAACTATGTAATGGTATTGAATAAAAAAGAAGAACAAAGCTATTATCTGCAGGTACGGAAAAAGCGCCATAGACATAATACCCATTCCGAAGTACATTAAAATATTTCCCACATACAGCGGGTTTCGAACGTGCCCGAAAGGCCCGCTAATAATTAGGAATGTTCCTCCCACTGTGCCAGTAGTACGGGTTTCGCTGCCTGCCCAGCTAACACCCCAAAGCCTAATCGATTCGCCAACCAGCGCTATTAAAAAGCCGGCTATTAAACTCCATATATTTGCGTCTTCATACAAAAACATAATAAGCAAAAACGGGATTGGTGTATAGCTTCTGTATTTAAAAAATTTTGAAGCAATGTTTGCCATATAATATCCTATTTGTTGGCGGCAATTGTTTTATAAATAAATTTTCCAATGCCGCATCAAAAAAATTATTCTTGTAAATATGCTTCCCGCCTTTTTAATTCGGCCTGATGTCTTTTCTTTAACCGTTTCTTTTCTTTTAGTTGATCGATCCTTGAAATAACATCATCAAAATTATTATAGGGGAAATAAGTAATTCTTTCTCTCTCACAATACTTTAACAGATCGTCTTTTGCGAAAATAAAATCACAAAACTGCGCTGTGTATTTATCCGAATTTCCGTCGCCGATAAATATTGTATAATCGTCTTCGCTGCTGTGGCTTAGGATATGGTTTCTTTTACAGTTTGCCGAACTGGCGCAGCTTGAATCGTAAAACGGGAACGACGGGATTAGCAAATTCATTTTATCAATGAGCAATTTGTTTGAATATACTTTAAGGTCTTGAAGATTTTCTCTTTTTAAAATCCGGTTTATGTAATAATCAAAACCGTCGCTAAGAACATACATATCGAAATTGTTTTGATTGCAGTAGTGTACAAAATCGTGAAAAGTATCTTCTATTTCGATACCGTCGATAAATTCGTCAAAATCTTTTTGAGCAAAAGCCGGCACTGAGTTGCATAAGGCAATCCAGCTGTCTTTAGCAGAAATCTGGTCGCTTAACAATTTTTGTATAATGTTGTCTACTTTTTCCTTATCGCCAAATTCTCTGAATAATGATTCGCCAACATCAAGCTTGGTAATTGTGCCGTCAAAGTCCACAAATATTTTAAAAATTTTTTCGCTCATTTATCATCACGCATTTATTAACTCAATGTTTTCCCTTCCCGATAAACCAACAATGTGGTTTATCAAGAAAGGGAAACGGGTAGGGAGTTAATTTGTTATTACCATTTTTTTCACATCTACAAAATCATCAACTTTAAACCGGTAAAAGTAAATTCCCGGTTTTAATCCTTCGGCTTTAAACGTTATTTTATTTTCGCCGGCAGGAAAATTTTTATCCATGTCGCTTATCTTTTCAACGTGGCTATCATAAAACTCAACTGTTACTTCCGCCGGATCGGGCAGATAAAAACTAATTACGGTTGAATCGGAAAAAGGATTAGGTATATTCTGCGCAACAACCACGTTAGATGCGGCGCCGAAATAATTAATGCGGGAAACGTCCGATGTTTGAATATTACCGCTTTCGTCCGATTGAACAACACGGTAATACAATGTTCCCGTAACGCTAGGAAGATCACCGTAAACATAATGTTTTGCACCGGCCAGGCCATCGGAATATAAAGAACCAACATCATCCCAATTTATCGAATCTACATCGGCTTGTGCGGTTCTTTCAATTGTATATTTCATTTTTCCTCTTTCATTTGCGGAGTACCAAGATACTCTTATCGAATCGTTGCTTATTTGAGTATTAAAGCCTACAATTTGTGAAACATATGTTCCGCTATTAAAAATCCTTTGACCGTAAATATTGTTCTTACTGTTTCTTTTATTTTTAAATATCGCTATAGCTCCGCCGTTATCATCGGTAACAAGAGAAAGGTAACTTTTAAGCGTATTGTAATTTGAACCGACTTTTAACCCAAGGGAATCCCAAATTGCTTTTCCATTCGCGTCTATTTTTTGAGCGTAAATATCGGCAAATGTAGAATCGTTGCGCATATCGACCCATGAAACTATAGCTCCGCCCTTGCCGTCGGGTATAATTTTTTGCCCGAACTGTTCTCCTTTATATTTAATAACGGGCAGTGCGCTTCTGCCCCATAATGCTTTACCATGCCTATTAAATTTTTGAAGATAAACATCTTTATTATTGCCGTTGTCGTCAGTCCAACATAATATAATGGATGAATCAGCAATGGTTGCGCCCGGGTTTATCTGGTTACCTTTTTGAGGTGTGGCTAGTCTTCCGCCGGCCGTCCAAAGATTTTTTCCATGTTCATTAATTATTTGGTGATAAATATCTTTATCGCTTTTTTGTGTTTGCCAGGCTACATAAATCGCCGGGAAATTTAATCTTTTCACAGTATATAAAATTACATTGTGCAGACTGCTTGAAACTTCAACTGGTTTTTTACCCCATATCGACTTTCCCGATGAGTCTATACGTTGTGCAAGCAACATACTTTTATTGTTATGATATTCAAGCCAAAGAACATATGCGCCGCCTTCTTCATCCGGAATAATTGAAGTGAAATTTTTCCTGTCGAATGAAGAAGATATAACCGTGCTGTCGCCATGAATAAGAAGTTGTCCGTTTGGATTTATTTTCTGCACTTCCAGTTTATAACCGCCGGCAACATCCGGCTCCTTGGAAACATATGAAACAAACGCGTCACCGTTTTTATCTGCGCAAACAGAATAATTACTTACGTCATTATCTCCTTTTGTTATTTCAATTCCTTCAGAACCCCAAACGTAACTTCCGTTGCTTGTTACACGCTGTGCATACAAGCTGCCCGATTTTGAAAGTGTAATATCCTTCCAGACCACAATTGCGCTGCCCGGTAAATTTGGCGCCGAAACAGGACCCTCTTCCGGGCCGCTTAAGCTGGTCACTTTTTTGCCGTCGGCACGTAAGGTAACTTTCCCGTTATTATCAACATGAGTAAAGAACGTTTCGTTTTGAAAACCGTTTTTATTATCCTGCCAGAATATGAACGCGCCGCCCCGGGAATCTTCTACGGCGGAAATATCAATAGGATCAGCACCGTCAATTACAAGTTTTGTGTTTTCGGAAGGATTGTTAACCCACTGCGCTAATCCGTTGTTAAAAGAAATTAATAACAGGAAGAATAGAAAAATTATTTTTAGCCGCGGGTAAAAACAAATATTTCCGAGACTCGGGTTATTCACAGAATAAACAGAACGGTTAAGACACAAAATCCAATTCCTCATTAAATCTTACACTTACTAATTTAGATACTCCTTCTTCCTGCATTGTAACGCCGTAAAGAGTGTCGGCCGCTTCCATAGTTCTTTTATTATGCGTTACAACTATAAACTGCGTGCTGCTGCTAAAATCTTTTATGATTTTTGAAAACCGATCTATGTTTGCATCATCAAGCGGTGCGTCTACTTCATCAAGTATACAGAAAGGGCTGGGTTTAACAAGGTAAATGGCAAACAACAGCGCTATTGCAGTTAATGTTTTTTCACCTCCTGAAAGTAATTCTATTGACGTCGGCCTTTTCCCTTTGGGTTTAGCGACAATTTCAATTTTAGCTTCCAGCGGGTCGGCCGCTTCTTCAAGCCTTAAATCAGCCTCATCGCCCGGGTTAAACAACCCGCGGAAAATATTAATAAAGTTGTCACGGATTTTCCCGAACGTTTCCATGAACAGGGTTTGGGCTGTCTGGTTAATCTCTTCAATGGTTTTTATTACGTCTTTCTCGGATTCAATCAAATCGGTTCTTTGCTTGCTTAAAAAATCAAATCGTTCTTTTTCTTCTTCATATTCGGAATAAGCAAGAAGGTTAATCGGTCCCAAATTACGTACTTGCAGTTTTAATGCTTGTACTTCTTCGGTGCGTTGTTTGAACTCGAACGTATCAAGGTCATCGAATGTCTTCGATTCAAGAGTAATAGAATAATTTTCTTTTATATGTTCGAAGAGATTGTTTATCTTCATTCCGAGTTCGCTCAGTTTCATATCGTAAGTATGAATTGCGTCGGAAACAGATTCTCTTTCTTTTCTAAAACGGTTTTGGGTAGATTCTTTTTCATTTATTAACGCCCTCATGGTTTTAAATTCCGAATCAATCTCGCCTTCTTCCTTTAACAGGGCTTGTTTGCCTTCTTCAAGTTCTTCAAGTTCAAGCTTTTTTTCTTCAAGTATCCCGGTTAATGATTCGGATTCTTCGCCGGAGGAAGTAATGTCGTATTCCCTTTTGGTAATCGATTTTTTTATTGTCTCAATAGAATCCTGCGCCCGTTTAATAGCGTTTTCCGTATTCTTCTTTTCGCCGAGCAGTCTTTCAAGTTCAAGATTAATTTTATTTTGGCTGGAAACTACGGTGTTATACTCATGTTCAAAACTTTTAAATTCTTCCT
>DAIERC010000204.1 GCA_027347125.1 Ignavibacteriales bacterium | reverse complement strand
CACTAAAGAATTATTTTTATATTTATAAGAACAACACCGAACAGTTCGAATTAAGAAATGATATTTATGTGGTGAAATATTATAGAGAATTTTTGGCTGCAAAAAGAAAAACATAAAATCAACATGAAATTATAAATTAACCGCGTCCCTCATATTTAATTTCTTCTGAAAGTATATATGGACATGTAAATGTAATCTTATGCATTTTTTAATGTATAAATTTGCGTGTAAGACTTTCCGGAGTCTTATTCCAGAAATATTTTCATAAAAGCGAAATATTTGTGTCTAAAATATATTATTTAAATTGAAATTAAATTAAATTTACCAATCGATAACCCCGGCAATTTTTTAGTTGCATAAAAAATATTTTTAAGCACGAAATCAGAGGAATAAAATGTTTACTGGAGTTGGAACTGCATTAGCTACACCATTCGATAAAGATTTTAATGTTGATTATAATGCGTTGAGAAAAATCTGCAAACACCAGGTAGAAGGCGGTGTTGACGCAATTATTGTACTTGGAACAACCGGCGAATCTCCTGTTATAGATAATTCAGAAAGAGAAAAAATTGTTGCAACTGTGCTGGAAACCGTTGAAGGCAAAGCCAAAATAATTGTCGGCACAGGAACTAACGATACCAGAAAGGTTGTATCATTAAACAAACTAGCCGAAAATCAAAACGCAGACGGGGTTCTGATTGTTAATCCATATTACAATAAAGGCACGCAGGACAGCCTGGTAGAGCACTATAAACATATTTCGGAAAGAACAACGTTGCCAATTATTTTGTATAACGTCCCTTCAAGAACCGGTATGAATCTTCTTCCCGAAACTGTTGTAAGAATCAGAGAGGCGTGTTCCAATGTTATAGGTATAAAAGAAGCTTCAGGAAATATTTCTCAAATCGCTCATCTTATTTCAATTAAACCGGAAGATTTTCTTGTCTACTCTGGTAATGATGACCAGACCTTGCCTATTATGGCGCTTGGCGGCAAAGGTATTATTTCGGTTTTTTCAAATGTGTACCCCAAAGAACTAAAATCGCTTACTTCCGCAATTGAAAAAAACGACATAAAAAAAGCGCAGGAGCTTAACAATAAATACCTTGCGATGATGAACGCTTTGTTTATTGAAGCGAGCCCTTCACCGTTAAAGTATATTATGAGCAAAAAAGGAATGTGTGAGAATGTGGTACGGCTTCCGTTAGCACGGGTTAACGGTAAATCCGAAAAAATTCTTGATGCAGAAATAAATAAATTATCTTAATAAATATTTGGTGTTATGTCTGAAAAAATAAAATACGGAGTAGTAGGTTATAAGGGAAGGCTTGGCGGCGAAGTAGTAAACGTCTTCTTAGAAAATAACCATGAACTGGTTTACAAGTTTGATGTTGACGGTGAAAGCCAGAGAGAAAAACCCTCGGTAATTATAGATTGTTCGCTGCCTGATGTTTTTGGAAAAACAATTAAAACAGTAATTGAAAATAATATCCCGTTAATTCTTGCTACAACAGGTTTGAGTAAAGAACAACTAACTAAGTTAAAAGAAATATCAACTGTTATACCTGTGGTTCAGAGTTACAATTATTCCATAGGCATACAAATACTTCTAAAGCTTACGCAAATAGCCCACGAGAAATTACCTGACTGGGATATTGAAATAGAAGAGACGCATCATCGTTTTAAAAAAGATAAACCTTCCGGAACAGCAAAGATGATTGAAAATATTTTTAAAGATAAACAAGTAAATGTTTCATCATTAAGGTTGGGCAATGTTCCCGGCGACCATATAGTAAGCTTCGGCGGTTTGGGGGAAGTCCTATCAATCAAACACGTCGCAACTTCAAGAAGAACTTTTGCCGAAGGAATTCTTAAATCAGCTGAGTTTATTGTTAAAAAGAAAAACGGGTTGTTCAGCTTCACTGATGTTATTTTCGGTGATTAAATTTTCCAAATAATTATTATCATCTAAGGATAGAAATGGATTCATACGAAATAATAAATTACATAGCCAACTCCGTAAAAAAAACCCCGGCTAAAATATATCTTCAAGGCGAGCTGTCTAATATTGATTTTAAAGAACTGGAATTTTTCGGCAATGAAAAATCCGGTATCTTGTTTATCGAATACAATGAATTCCAAAATTTTTATGACGCGAACAAACTATTTATTAATAAACACAGAGTAGAGATAGACAGAAGGAATTCCGCAATACCGCTTGCTGATTTATCAAAATACAAAGCAAGGATTGAACCCGGCGCGGTTATAAGAGACCTTGTTGAAATTGGAGATAACTGCGTTATAATGATGGGAGCAGTTTTAAATATCGGCGCGGTAATCGGCGAAAGAACAATGATAGATATGAACGTAGTTGTTGGCGGACGCGCGATTGTTGGTAAAAATTGCCATATCGGCGCAGGTACGGTTTTGGCCGGCGTAATAGAACCGCCGAGCGCGGCTCCGGTAATAATTGAAGACGATGTATTGATCGGCGCTAACGCAGTTGTTCTCGAAGGCGTAAAGGTAGGCAAGGGAGCGGTAATTGCCGCCGGTTCGGTTGTTGTAAAAGATGTTGAACCATACACGGTAATGGTCGGCGTTCCTGCAAAAGCAATTAAAAAGGTAGACGAGAAAACAAAAAGTAAAACTCAACTAATAGACGAATTAAGAAAATTATAGCTTATGCCGATTATTGTTCAAAAATACGGCGGTAGCAGCATAGCCGACATTAATAAGATAAAAAAAGTAGCTGAAATTATTGCCAACTTGAAACGTACGGGTTTGGATGTTGCGGTTGTTGTTTCCGCAATGGGGAAGACGACTGACTCTTTAATAGATATGGCAAAAAGCATTTCCGATGATCCGCCTAAAAGAGAAATGGATATGCTTTTAAGTACCGGCGAACGAATCACAATGTCGCTGCTTTGCATCGCGCTAAATAAGCTTGGGATAAATTCTATATCGCTTACCGGCTCACAATCCGGTATTATTACTAATGATAAGCATAACGACGCAAGAGTAATTGAAGTGCGCCCGTTCCGGGTTTTGGATGAACTTGAAAGCGGTAAAGTAGTTGTTGTAGGCGGCTTTCAGGGCGTAAGTTATAAAAGAGATATTACAACTTTGGGAAGGGGCGGAAGCGATACCACGGCCGTTGCGCTTGCAGCCGCTTTAAATGCGGAACGGTGCGAAATTTATTCGGATGTTGACGTGGTGTATTCGTCAGATCCCTCTATCGTTAAAGAGGCCAAGCATCTTCCGCAATTATCATACGAACAGATGCAGGAGATGAGTGAGGCGGGAGCAAAAGTTTTAAATGCACAGGCGGTTCAATTTGCCAAAGATGCCAATATTGCAATTTATGCGCGCAGTACTTTTAAACCCGGCAAAGAAACCATAGTAAGAAAATTACCGGCAGGGCTTGCCAAAGGTGTTAAAGCCGTGGTTCACGAAAATGATTTGGTGCGTGTAACAATTGCTGATTCAATTGCGAAAGAAAATCTTCTCTGGGTTTTAAATTATCTGGACGAAAAACAGGTTAAGATAAAAGAATTAAACGTAACTGAAACAATTGCAGAAAGCACAAAGATTACTTTTTTAATTTCAAAAAAAAATATCATCGGATGGGAAAAAATAAAATCTGAGCTCTCACAAAAATTAGAAAAAAATATTAGCTACGATTATAACCTCGGCGCAATTTCATTAATAGGCGATGGTATAAATAATGATAATTATACTTTAACAGAAACTCTCGGTCTTCTGAAAAAAAATATTATTGAAGTAAAAGGAGTAACCATAACCTCGTTCAGAATATCGCTTGTTGTTTCCAGCGACATGTTAAACAACGCTGTAGTTATTTGTCATCACAGATGGATTGAAGAGATTTAGAAAAAATTTATTATCTTCGCAAAGTTTATTTGATCTTTCAAATACCTGTTAACAAACATTCAGAAATAAAATGAATAAAATAATTGTACAAAAATACGGCGGCAGTTCCGTAGCCGACACGGAGAAAATTAAGAAGGTAGCCCAAAAGATTTCAACTAAAGTGAAAGAAGGATATAAACTGGTAGTCGTTGTATCTGCAATGGGAAAAACTACCGACAACCTTATAAAACTTGCCAAAGAGGTTTCTTCAGATATTGTCCCGCGCGAAATGGATATGCTTCTTACAACCGGCGAGCAGGTTTCAGCTTCGCTTCTTTCAATTGCTCTTAACGATATAGGAATAAAAAGCAAATCGCTTAATGCGTTTCAAGCTGAGATAATGACTACCGGCGACTTTACACAGGCTAGAATTAAAAACCTGAAAACAAAAAAAATTAAAACTCTTTTAAAAGAAAACGAGGCATT
>DAIERC010000164.1 GCA_027347125.1 Ignavibacteriales bacterium | reverse complement strand
TATTTTCCAAGGAAGATATAAAAAGGATTGAGTGTATCCGCCGTTCGATAAATGAGTTAAAAATTAGTATAAACGGAATTAAAACAATTTACTCATTGATTCCATGTTGGGATATTATTAAATGCAACGCTAAAGACCGTAAAATATGCAAAGCGTTTAAAGGGCACAATGAACCTTGCTGGAGTTATGATCACCTCGGTACGATTTGCGAAAAACAGAATTGCAGAAACTGCAATGTTTATAAAAAATATTCCGATTGCGGTGATATAAAAGAATTAATAAAATCTACTTCCGAATAATTGTAAAAGTATTTCCAATTATTCCGGAAATAAATAAAACAGATTATCCGAATTTTAGTCTGAACGGCCTGCAACAATTTCAGTTAAACTTTATATGAAACGCAATGAAATTATGAAAAAATTATAACAACATTTTTATATACTAGCTGTTAATTCTACTTTTCCAAGCCAATCAAGTTTACATTTCAAAAATATCGAAGACCTTTTGTGCATAATTATATCTTACCAGAATTGCGGACGAATTAACGTGCAAAAATATAAATATTAATAAGGAGGAATGATAATAACTTTGCTTACACAAATTCGAGATAAGACATACAAATTTTTGAAAGTAGAATAAAATGCCCTTTTGCGCCGGAGATATTATTATTCCCATACAATGCGACGTTAAGTAAAAATATTTTTCTTTGCAATATTTCTAGGTTTAAGTGTACATCGGGATGCAAACTTAACGATTATCACAATTTTGTATATCATTAATTAAATATAATTGTACTGTTCTAAAATTACATATCAGAAAAAGGAATTGCTTAATACAGGCCTTTCACCAAACATAAGCGGATAAATTATTATGCAAAAAAAAGAAAGAACGAAATTTATAAATCAAGCCGGGTTGCCGGTAGCGCCGTCTATGGAGCCGGCATTGCAAACAATTTATTTGCCTGAAGATAAAAATATTTATAATTATCGTTCAATCAATATTTCACTCATCGCTATTCTGCTGGGAATTGCCGGAGGATTTATAGCTCAGGTTCTAACCAGGTTAATCGGTTTAATAACAAATCTTTGTTTTTACGGGGTGTTTTCATTTAGCTTTAGTTCGCCGGCTCAAAATCAGCTTGGCTTGTGGGTGATAATAATTCCGATTATGGGGGCGCTTATTGTTGGTTTGATGGCCAAATACGGATCGGCCGGAATAAGAGGGCACGGAATACCCGAAGCGATGGAACAGGTTTTACTAAACGAAAGTAGAATTCAACCCCGTCTTACATTTCTAAAACCTATTTCTGCCGCAATATCAATTGGCACAGGCGGGCCTTTCGGTGCCGAAGGGCCGATTATTGCTACCGGAGGAGCTTTAGGATCGTTAATTGGCCAGTTGTTAAAAACAAGCGCCGATGAACGAAAAACTCTTTTAGCAGCCGGGGCGGCGGCAGGTATGGCCGCAACATTCGGAAGTCCTGTATCAGCAGTTTTATTAACCGTGGAACTTTTACTATTTGAATTTAAACCTCAATCTTTAATTCCGGTAACACTTGCAAGTGCAACCGCAACCGCGGTCAGAATTTGTTTTATGGGCACAGCGCCAATATTTGCATTAAAGGATGTGGCCCAGCCCGGTTCACTTGCACTGATAATTTATTTATTGATGGGTGTGGTTATCGGCGTATGCTCGGTTTATGTTACAAAAGCCGTTTATCTAGTAGAAGATACATTTGAAAAACTTCCAATTCACTGGATGTGGTGGCCTGCCATAGGTGCAGTAGCCGTGGGAGTGGTAGGATATTTTTCTCCGCACACATTGGGAGTAGGATATGATAATATCGATCGTATTTTAAACGGATCAATAATCGGTAAAACTTTGATAATTTTATTCATACTCAAATTTGTTTCATGGGCAATTTCGTTAGGCAGCGGAACATCTGGCGGAACGCTTGCACCGTTGTTTACAATTGGCGGAGGGCTCGGCGCTACACTAGGCTCAATAGTTTTAAGTATATTCCCCAATTCCGGTATTGATATAAGAATTGCCGCTCTGGTTGGAATGGCTGCAATGTTTGCCGGTTCAGCGCGCGCACTTCTTGCATCTATGTTGTTTGCGTTTGAAACTACGATGCAGCCATACGGACTGTTACCTCTTTTAGCAGGGTGCAGCTCGGCGTATCTTGTATCAAGTTTGATGATGCGAAATACAATTATGACTGAAAAAATTGTAAGAAGAGGAGTTAATGTTCCCAGCGAATATACTGCAGATTTCTTGACGCAAATATTAGTTAAAGAATGTGCCGCACAAAAAGTAGTTTCAATTAAATCCGAAGATGACATTTCAAAAGTGCGCAATTGGCTTATCTCCGGCGATGAAGGATCTTTACATCACGGCTACCCGGTAATTGATAAAAATGATCGCCTGGTAGGAGTAATTACAAGGCGGGAACTGGAGAATGCAGATGACAGCAGCGGCCAAAAAGTTGAAAAAATAATTAAATCTCCTTTAGTGGTAATTTATGAAGACAATACAATTCGCGAAGCCGCAGATATGATGGCATTATACAAGGTATCACATATTCCCGTTGTTACGCGCGGGGACAAATACAAAATGATAGGATTTATTAGCCACAAGGACATATTGAACGCAAGAAGAATGCACAATGAAAAAGAAAAGTTATATAAAAAATATATCAGCTTTACAAACATAAAAAAAAAGAAAACAGAACGGGGCAAAAGCGAGAACATTGAAGCTTGAGGATAAAATTTTTAATAAGAAATTTTTTTCCTTATTTTTATGCGTAGTAATTACCGGGCTTGAAATAATCGAGCCCGTTTCATTTTAAATTATAACCGATATGACAGACTTCCAAAAACTTAAAGAAATAATCACCGAAAATAATTCTTTCTTACTTACAACACACGTAAATCCCGATGCCGACGCAATCGGTTCAGAGATTGCTTTTTACCAGATACTGAAAGAGCTCGGTAAGAAAGTATTTATAATAAACCACAGCGTTACCCCGTACAACCTTGAGTTTCTGGATGCGGATAATAAAATTGAAAAGTTTAACGAAGAAAAACATAAAAATATTTTCGAAGAAGTTGATGTGCTTGTTGCTTTAGACTTCAACAGATCAGACAGAACCGTAAGTATGCAAAAAGGTTTTAACCGGTCTTCAAAAATAAAAATATGCATCGATCACCACCAGGAGCCGGAAGATTTTGCCGACTATTATTTTACCGGCACCGATTACTGCGCTACAGGTCATGTAATATACGAGCTGATAAATAAAACCGGGATAGTAAAATTAAAGTATGAGACCGCATACCCTATTTACGCGGCTATAATGACTGATACCGGTTCGTTTAGATTTGAAAGAACTACTCCGGAAATACACCGTATCGCGGCTAAATTACTGGAGTTGAATGTGGTGCCGAATGACGTTTATGATAAACTTTACGATCAAAGCAGGTTTAGTAAAATAAAACTTTTAGGCGAAGCTTTGGAGTCGCTTCAGCTTTTCGGCGAACATAAAAAAATATGTTACATGGTATTAAAGCAGGATGTTTTTGAAAGATTAGATGCCGCTGAATCGGATACGGAAAACTTTGTTAATTTTACTCTATCAATAGAAGGAGTAAGGATAGGGCTTTTGTTTATAGAATTAGATCACGGGTTTAAAGTAAGCTTCAGATCGAAAGGGAATATACCGGTCAACAAATTAGCCGGGGAGTACGGCGGGGGAGGGCACACCAACGCAGCCGGCGCAAGAATTCATAACGGCAAACTTGAGGAATACCTTTACAATATCTTAAATAAAGCAGAACAATATCTTGAAAGCAATCAATAAGGAAAACTGATGTTTAAACTGGATATAAAAACCGGCGAGAAAAAAATAATTTACAAACCGTTAAGCGTAAGCGTTAAATATTTAATTGACGAAAAGAATTTAAAGAGCAGTTTTGAATCTTTAATAAAAGTATCCAACATTAAAGTTTCAGAGCTTCAGAAGAAGAATTTTCTGGAGGCTCAGGGAAAAGAATTACGCGCGTCAAAACCTGACGGAAAACCGGATGAGCTTTTTATTTTTAAAGTAAAATTAAACGGCGCCTTTTCGGTTGATTATTTCAGGAATCATCTTGCCGGATTTATTTCATCAATGGACGGAAGTAGTTTAAAAAATCTTCATATATTCATTCCTCATTATAAGATATTAAAAGAATTTTTTGCAACAGAAGAATATTATTATCAAAGTTTTATTGAAGGTATCTTATTCGGGAATTACTCTTTTGATAATTACAAGCATGACAAAAAAGCTCCGGTTCTGTTGAATGTTTATTTACACGCGGAAGATAATAAGAAATTAAAGTATGCCTTACAGCGTGCAAAATCGGTTATGGACGGAGTAAATTTTACAAAAGATCTTCAAAACGAGCCCGCTGTTAATCTTACTCCCGATATTTTATCGAAAAGAGTAATCGGCTCATTAAAAAATGTCGGTGTAAAGACAAAAGTATTTGATGAAAAAGAAATAAAGAAAATGAAAATGGGCGGGCTGCTTGCCGTCGGCAGCGGCAGCGATAACCCGCCAAGGTTTATTGTACTTGAGTACAACGGCGATAGAAAAAGTTCATCGAAGAAAATTGCGTTAGTAGGAAAAGGAATTACATTTGATTCCGGCGGCATATCAATTAAACCCGCAGCCGGTATGGCCGAGATGAAGGGTGATATGTCGGGAGCGGCTGTAGTTGCAGGGACAATACTGGCCGCGGCAAAAGCAAAATTGCCCGTACATGTTTTGGGAATAATTCCTACTGCCGAAAATATGCCTTCAGGTAAATCGATGAGACCGGGAGATATTGTTATAACGGCCTCAGGCAAAAGTATTGAAATAGACAATACCGATGCCGAAGGAAGGATTATTCTTGCCGATGGTTTGGATTACGCGTCAAAGCAAAAGGCGGATATCATTATTGATATAGCTACACTTACCGGTGCGTGCAAAGTGGCGCTGGGAGATTTTGCGGCCGGGCTGTTTACAAAGAACAAGAAACTTTCCGATTCGCTTTATGAATCAGGTATGAAAACGTTTGACAGGGTATGGCCAATGCCCATGTGGGATGATTACAATATTTTAAATAAGAGTGAAGTTGCCGATGTTAAAAATGTGGGCGGCAGGTGGGGCGGGGCAATTAGCGCTGCAAAATTTTTGGAAAATTTTGTAGATAAAAAAATTCCCTGGGCTCACCTGGATATTGCCGGACCGGCGCATGCAAACAGTCTTAATAATTATACTAAAACTTATATGACGGGATTCGGCGTGAGACTGCTGTTTGATTTCCTGGCGCAAAAATAATACCCGGTTCAGCAGTTGAGCAACTTGCCGTCTTTCATTTCAAAAACATTATCTGCAAGTTCTACAAGCCCCTGGTTGTGGGTTACGATAACAAACGTCTTTTTAAATTGGTCGCGAAGGTTTAATATAATTTTATGAACCACTTCGCTGTTGGCGGAATCCAGGTTGCCTGTGGGTTCGTCCGCAAAAATAATATCCGGATCGTTAGCCATAGCTCTGGCAACAGCAACCCTTTGTTGTTCGCCGCCTGATAACTCCGCAGGCTTATGCGTTCTTCTTTCTGATAATCCTACTGCGTCCAGTAATTCTTCAGCATTTTTCGTTGCTTCGGATAACGATACTCCGTGAATCATCCGTGGTATCGCAACATTTTCAACGGCGGTAAATTCGGGTAGAAGATGATGGA
>DAIERC010000157.1 GCA_027347125.1 Ignavibacteriales bacterium | reverse complement strand
GCCGTAATTCCGTCACCATTGGAGCACGCTCCTAACACAAACTCACGTTATGTGCTTCGGCGAGCTGCGATCTCGATGGCGCGAATGAATGATATTATCCTTTTCCCCAAACATTAATAATGAAAAGAAGAGAGTTAAAAGAACTTATTGAAGGGGGAGAAAACCTTCAGTGCGAGTTTAAAAGTAAATTCTCATCGCATGAAAAAATTGCCAAAGAAATGATGGCCTTTGCCAACACCAAGGGCGGGTATATTTTATTCGGTGTGGACGATAATAAGGATATTGTAGGCGTTGAAAGTGAAAAGGGCGAAACGGAACTTATAAAAGAAGCCGCAAATAACTACTGCGAACCTCCGCTAGAAATTTACATCGACTATATCGATATGCACGGTAAAGAAGTTGTGGTTGCCGAAATTCCGGAATCAGATAACAAACCGCATAGACTTCAGGATTATCAGAAAGATTTCGATATAAACAAAGCTATTGTTGCAATCCGAGTAAATGATAAAAGCATACAGGCCAGCAAAGAGATGATACGCATAATGCGGGCGCGCGCAAATGATCTTCAGTTAAAAAAATATTCTATAGGCCCTATTGAAAAAAATGTATTCGAGTACCTTTCACAAAATGAAATTATTACCGTTAAAGAATTAAGCAAATTGGTAAACATATCTGAAAGACGCGCTTCGCGTACGCTTGTAAAACTTGTTAGGGCAAATTTGCTAATGCTTCACGTAAAAGATAACGGCGAAGAATATTTTTCAGGGCTGGAATAAATCTCTATCTAATATTTAAATCGTATATCTTTCTTAATTCAAAAATTGCAATACCGTAGGCTACCGCAACGTTAAGCGACTGTTTAATGCCGTATTGGGGAATCTCGATAGAACTGTTGCAAAGATCGATTAAGTCCTGAGAAACTCCAGTAATCTCATTTCCTACAATCAAACAAACAGGAAAATCTTCAAACGGAACTTTATAATAAGGCTTGCTTTTGGTAGTCAGTTCTAAAGAATAAATTTTTACGCCGTTTCGTTTTAATTTTAAAACTACTTCTTTAGGATCCTTAACATATTCCCAGCTTACGCTTTCTGTTGAACCAAGCGCGGTTTTTAGAATTTCTTTTTTGGGCGGGTGAGGCGTGTAACCGCAAAGGAATAATTTTTCTATCATTGCGCCGTCAGAAGTTCTGAATATTGAACCTACATTGTAGTTGCTTCTAATGCTGTCCAGCAAAACATAAACGGGTAATTTCTTTACATTGTGAAGCGTATCTAGCGTACTTCTGTTTTCGGATATTTCGTCATGGGTTAGTTTTTTCATAATTAAAATTTTATAGCCAGTTGCCCGCAAGCCGCAGCAATGTCTTCTCCCTGTGTATCTCTTACCATAACAGTGATATTTTTATCTCTTAATTTTTGAGCGAACTCTTCTATCCTATGTTGCGGTGTCGGTTCCAGCTCGCCGGATAGGCCTTCGGGATTCATGTGCTTTAATGAGTTAAACGGAATGATATTTATTTTTGAAGGTATTCTGGCGCAAAGCCTTCCCAAAGCGGCAATATCTTCAGGCCTGTCATTAATGTCTTTAAGCATAACATATTCAAATGTAATTCTGGTATCAGTTTTTTTTGCGTAGTACCTAACAGCGTCTATGTTTTCCTGTAGAGAATACTTTTGGTTAATGGGCATTATTTTGGTCCTAATGTCTTCAAAACAAGAATGCAGCGACAACGCAATTTTTACGTTCATGCCCGTATCGGCTAACTCTTTTATTTTCGGTGCAATGCCTGCGGTTGAAATTGTAATTTTCTTTAAACTTATACTGGTGGTTAATTCCTCGGCAAAAATTTTAAGTGATTTTAGTGTAGCCGCGTAATTCAGCAAAGGTTCGCCCATTCCCATGTAAACAATGTTGGAAATTCTATCTTCGCCGTAATCTTTTGCCGTCATCATGTATTGATCAAATATTTCGCCAGAGGTAAGGTTTTTTTTGTAACCCATTAAACCTGTGGCGCAAAATTTACAATCGAGCGGACAGCCTACTTGCGTGGAGATACATAATGTTGTCCTTTTCCCGTCCGGTATTATGACCGATTCTATTTTCAAATTTTCGTTTGTCTCAAATATGTATTTCTTGGTTCCGTTAAACGGGGATACTTCCGAAGCGACATATTTTAGAGTTACAATTTCCGTTTCTTCTCTCAATTTATTCCGGAGAAGTTTTGGAACGCTGGACATCTCGTCAAAATCTGTGGCCAGGTGGTTATACATCCAGTTAAATAATTGCTGGCCCCTGAATCTTTGCCCGACACTATTTGCAAAATACTCTTTAAGTTCGGGTAAAGTTAATCCTTTTAAAACTGTTTTTTGGTCTCTGTTTTCCATGATGATTAAATTTTTTTCTGTATCATTCATTACCTTTTTTCCGAAGCAAATATAATTATAACTGAAATTGCAAAAAATCGCTTTCTTTAGTCAATAGAGCTAAATCATATTCTTTCGTAAATCATTGCAATCAATTGATTATTGCATTATTTTCAGATTAACTGTTTCCGGATTGAGTTTTATATCTGTAATTAGCCAAAAGTTTATTGCAGGTTCTCATTTCTTAAAACGGAATTACCAAAAAGTAATGTAAACAAATAAAGAGGAACCATCATGAATTTCGATTTCACTGAAGATCAACTAATGATTAGAGATACGGCAAGAGAATTTGCTCAAGCCGAAATTGCGCTTTCTTCGATAGAAAGAGACATCAAAGCAGAGTTCCCGTCTGAGATTATAAAAAAATTAGGAGAGCTCGGATTTCTGGGAATGATGGTTTCACCCGAATACGGCGGGGCAGGGCTTGATACTATTAGCTATGTGCTGGCCATGATTGAAATATCTAAAGTTGACGCTAGTGTTGGGGTTGTAATGTCGGTTAACAATTCGCTTGTTTGTTTTGGTCTTGAAAAATACGGTTCCGATTTTATTAAAGAAAAGTATTTAACTCCTCTTGCAAAGGGAGAAAAGCTTGGCGCCTTTGCTCTTTCGGAACCGGAAGCAGGCAGCGACGCAACCAAACAAAAAACAACCGCCGACAAAGACGGTAATTATTATGTTTTGAACGGAATGAAAAATTGGATTACAAACGGGCAGTCATCAGATTACGCTCTGGTGATGGCAACTACCGATAAAGAAAAAGGGCATCACGGTATTTCTACTTTTGTTGTGGAAAAAGAAATGAAGGGGTTCGGCCAAGGCAAAAAGGAAGATAAAATGGGAATCCGCAGCTCCGATACATGTTCTTTAACTTTTGAGAACTGTAGAGTGCCTGCCGAAAATTTAGTGTGGGAAGAAGGCAAGGGATTTAATTTTGCCATGAATACTCTTAACGGAGGAAGAATAGGTATTGCTGCCCAGGCAATTGGAATTGCCGAAGGCTCGATGGACGCTGCTCTTAAGTATTCTAAAGAAAGAAAAGCATTCGGGCAACACATCTCAAATTTTCAGGCAGTTCAATTTAAACTTGCGGATATGGCTGTGAAAATTGACGCAGCCAAACTTCTTACATTTAAGGCTGCGGCGTTAAAAGACGCCGGGCAAAAATATTACAAAGAAGCTGCAATGGCCAAATTATATTCATCAAAAATTGCGGTTGAATGCGCCTTGGATGCGGTTCAAATTCATGGTGGCTATGGCTACGTAAGAGAATATTTGGTTGAAAGATATTTGCGCGACTCGAAAATTACTGAGATTTACGAAGGGACTTCGGAAATTCAAAGGATGGTAATTTCCAGAGCTTTGCTTGATGAAAAATAATTGAAATGAATCGTACCATAATAATATTATTATTGCTTATATCAACCCAGGTGTTCTCTCAAACCGATTGGGTAAAATGGGGCAAAGCAAATTATTCTTATGCGGTTCCCGGTAATAACAATCAAAGAGATTACTCGCTAAGCGAAAACGACGTCGGCGATTTACTACTTAAATCTTTTGCCGACGCTTACTGGGTATTTTTTTCAGACGTTGACGGCGATAATTGCTCATTCAGCCCTACGTGCTCAAGTTTTCTTTTAATGTCGGTTCGCCGGACAAATTTTATTCAGGGAACTTTGATGTTTTTCGACAGGTTTACCAGGGATATGGATATTTATAAAAAATACGATCACTATCCGCGGGTTGAAGACGGCCATTATTACGATCCGCCTTCACTTTATACGCTTGATACGAAAGAAATAAAATATTTACCTCCCTCGGAAGTTGTTAACAAATAATGAAAAATATTATTTCGTTTCTAATCCTTTTCAGCGTTATTATAAACGCCCAAACCATAAAAAACACTCCGGATTTATTCTCTCCCGGTAGCATAAAAAGTTTCGCCGATTATCTGTTTTGCCAGCATGATTATCTTCGGGCCATTGAAGAATATAAACGCTATTTGGGTGATGCCAGAAGCGATACCGTTGAATTTAAAATAGGCGAGGCTTACGCGAAGATGGGATATTATTCCGAGGCTGCGAAAACATATTCTGATATTCAAAGCCAGTCATCCATAGGAAAATATGCGCGGCTGAATTATTTGAAATCACTTTTTCAAACTAATGATTTTAAACTATACCGTTCTTCATTTAACAAATTGAATTTAACGGAAGATACAACTTACTACAGGGAGGCTTTATCATTATACAATTTTTCATTCCTTTTAAGTGCCAAAGATTTACCGGGTGAAGATTTATTTTTAAAACCTTTTACCGGTAGCGACAGGGAAAAACTTTCTGAATTTTATAAATATAAATCCGGGCTTCCACATAAAAGCCCGGTTGCCGCCGCAATATTCTCGGCAATAATTCCCGGGGCGGGTAAATTTTATACTGAAGATTACGCTGACGGGGTAGTTGCGTTTATTGCAACTGCGGCATTAAGTTATATCGCTTATACGGATTTTAGAGCCGACCATAAATTTAGGGCGTGGCTTTTTACCGGCCTGGCTGCGGGTTTTTACGCGGGAAATATATATGGTTCCGCCGCTTCAGCGCAGTTGTTCAATGTAAAAATTGATTTTGATTTTGTACAAAACTTAAAAAGCTATCTGGAAAAAGTTAACTATTTTGTGCCTATAATTAATTTTTGCAGGTAAATTAATGATTACCAAAAGAATATTTCTCTTGTTATTTATTCTGCTATCGGCAAGGATTACTTATTCACAGGATGCGCTGCAAGCTCAATACAACAAAGCCGTTGCATTGTATGAAGCAGGTGAATATTTTGATGCAATAACAGAATTTAAAAGGCTGCTCT
>DAIERC010000150.1 GCA_027347125.1 Ignavibacteriales bacterium | reverse complement strand
CGAACAAATCACTTAAAAAAAATGGAGGGTTACAAGCTGGTTATCACGAAATGAATTTTGATGCAACTAAATTGCAAGCGGAATTTATTACTCAGAATTAAATCCGGAGATTTTATTCAAACCTCCCCAAATGATTTTAATGAACTATAATTAAATTCTAATGGATAAGGTTAGCATTGCAAATATTGTTACAAAAAATAAGTTTGCAATAAATTATAGCGTAAGCTTTTCAGTTCGGCCTTACTGTTCGGGGCAGACGAGTTAGTTGCAACACCTTTATGCTGTTGAGTGTAAAATGATAAACAAAATATCAATATTAATATTTTCCCTTTCGTTTCTTCTCCAAGATAGAAATGAAGGTGCAGGTAACTTGCTGAAAAAAGATGAATATTAAGGGAAGCATAAATTCCTTTCTTTGGACACAGAAATAATAATTAAAACGCTGCTTGTATTTTTAACTGGAGGTCACTCGGATTCAATATTGCATAATATAAGAACACCGGAACAAAAATTAGAAAAACTTTCCGCAATTTGATTGAAAATAAAAGGGAAAACAATCTATCTTATACCAACTCAGTTTTGGATGAAAATAAATATAGCATATGTTCCCAAAAAAATCGCAAAAATGACCAATTTCTTTCCTTTTTATTCGATGTGCAATTCACTATATTTGCACCTTAAAATACCATCATTTTAAACAAAATATTAGGTATATGATAAATCTAAAATCATTAAATAGCGAGCAGAGAAAAGCTGTTGAATTCGTTACCGGCCCTTCTATGATAGTTGCAGGCGCCGGTTCAGGAAAAACTAGAGTTCTTACTTACAAAGTTGCTTATTTAATCGATCAGGGGTATGAACCTGAAAGTATACTGGCGCTTACTTTTACTAACAAAGCCGCCAATGAAATGAAGGAACGGATAAAGGAATTAGTCGGTAACAAGGCTGAAAATATATGGATGGGAACATTCCATTCTATATTTGCGCGTATCCTTCGAATTGAAGCGAAGAATTTAAATTATAAAAGCAATTTTTCCATTTACGATGCGGAAGATTCTCTTTCACTCGTGTCAAATATTATATCCAATTTCGATATAAATGTTGAGGGGATAACAGCTAATTCGGTTAAGCATAAAATAAGCTTTCAAAAAAATCATATGATTATGCCATCCGAGTTTAGAAAGAAGCACATAATGTCTTTGGTTGATGAAAAGGTAGCCGATATTTACGACGAGTACCAGAAAAGGCTTGTTGAAAACAATGCTATGGATTTTGACGATCTTCTGCTGAAACCCATCGAATTGTTTAATACAAATCCAAAGGTTCATCAAAAATATAAAAAGATGTTTGAGTACCTACTGGTTGATGAGTTTCAGGATACAAATAAAGCGCAGTATGAACTGTTAAAATTGCTGGTATCTAAAGACGGTAAAATTGCAGTTGTTGGCGACGACGCGCAGAGCATTTACAGCTGGCGGGGAGCCAATATTGCCAACATGCTGGATTTTGAAAAAGATTTTCCCAGACATAAAATATTTAAACTGGAACAGAATTACCGCTCTACAAAAACAATTTTAGCTGCGGCAGATTCGGTTATAAAAAATAACAGAGACCAGATTGTAAAAACGCTTTGGACGGATAACAACGACGGCGAGCAGCTTGTTCTTATAAAATGCGCCGATGAAAAAGACGAAGCTTTTCAGATTGCAAAACATATAAAACAGGAAATCAGCAAGAAAAAACTTTCGTTAAAAGACTTTGCTATCCTATATAGAACAAACGCCCAATCTAGAGCTCTGGAGGATATTTTCAGAAGGGAAAAAATTCCTTATAGAATTATCGGCGGCGTAGAATTCTACAAGCGTAAAGAAGTAAAGGATATCATAGCTTACCTTCGTGTTATATCAAACCAGAATGATGAAGAAAGTTTGCTAAGAATAATGAACTTTCCCCAAAGAGGAATTGGGAGCACAACAATAAAAAGAATGATAGCTTTCGCAAGAAAGCATAACATCAGTATGTTTGACACGATGACACGAGTATTTGAAGTAATAGACATCAAAGAAAGAATCCAGAAGAATGTAAAATCTTTTAAGATTTTGTTGGATAAATATGCCGGACTTAAGGATAAACTTTCGGTTGGAGAATTATCCAGAGCTCTGGTTGACGATTTGGGAATATTACGGATATTCAAAGAAGAAAATACTCCGGAATCGGTTGCGCGTTGGGAAAACATAAATGAGCTTCTTTCGGCGTTAAGTGATTTCTCTAATTCTAATAAAGATGCTAAGCTAGAGCAATATCTTGAAGACGTTTCGCTCGTATCGGACATCGATAATTACGAAGAAGGCAAAAACGTTGTAACGTTTATGACAATACACAGCGCAAAAGGATTGGAGTTTCCGATTGTGTTTATCTCAGGCTGCGAAGAAGATATTTTTCCGCTTTCGAACAGGTTCAGCTCCGATGCTTCGCTGGAAGAAGAAAGAAGACTTTTTTACGTTGCAATAACAAGAGCCCAGCAAAAAGTATTTCTTTCGCATGCGCGCTCGCGTTACCGTTTTGGTGAGGTTGCATATCAAAGCCGCTCGCGTTTTATCGATGAGCTTTCGTCCGAAGTTTATTCGGAAGTTAACGGCGGTATCGGAAGAAAATCTTCCACCCGGAAATCTAAAAAAGAAATGTACTATGAGTATTTTGAAAAAGTAGATTACGAAGATTTTGACCAGGATAATAAAACCTTAAGACCGGGCAGCAGGGTAATGCACGAAAAATTCGGTTTGGGAAAAGTTACCCAGGTTACCGGTGCGGGCGATATGCAAAAAGCTACGGTTGTTTTTGAAGGCAATAACATTAAACAGCTTATGTTAAAATTTGCAAAGCTTAAAGTGCTTTAAGAAATAATAATTTTGGTAGTAATTTCATGAAGTAATAAAAATATTCAAATAATTTTTTTTTGAAATCCATTGTAAAAACAATGGATTTCTTATTTTAAAGGAATTAGATTAAATATTGTAATTTCTTAAATTATTTTTTAGCAGTTTCAATAATAAAGTTCTTATACGTATTTTAGCGGAGTCAGAAAACAGTTAGGGGAAGACCTAAGAAACAAACATTTTTCGTCGGTTTGAAAATTCTGAATCCTGGTCATCGAAAAATAACTTAGCATTAAAAAAATAAAAGTTATATTAATCAGTAACTTCTCAACATCAAATTAAGGAGTCATACGATGTCCATAGCACCTAAAAAATTAGCAATCTTAGTTGGCGGAGGTCCCGCACCGGGAATAAACAGCGTAATTGGAGCGGCAACAATACGTGCAATATTGGAAGGTGTTGAAGTAATCGGTATAAGAGATGGATTTAAATGGATTATGGAAGGCGATATTTCACACGTAAAAGAACTTACTATTGAAAATGTAAGCCGGATTCACTTTAGAGGCGGCTCTTACATCGGTATTGCGAGGAATAATCCCACCAAAGACAAAAAACACCTGGAAAATACCGTTACATCGCTTCTCAGATTAAATGTGGATAAATTAATTACCATAGGCGGCGACGATACTGCTTACAGCGCGCTTAAAGTTGATGAAATGGCTGACGGCAGAATTAAAGTTGTTCATGTTCCCAAAACGATTGATAACGATCTAGATCTTCCGCACGGAATTCCCACTTTCGGTTTTCAAACAGCGAGGCACATAGGAGTTGAGGTTGTAAAAAACCTTATGGTTGACGCTCAAACAACATCAAGATGGTATTTTGTTGTATCAATGGGTAGAAAAGCCGGCCATCTTGCTTTAGGAATAGGAAAAGCTACCGGTGCAACTTTAACCTTAATACCGGAAGAGTTTGCCGGGCCCGAAATCAGATTATCGCATATTGTTGATATACTGGTCGGTGCAATAATTAAACGCCTTAGTTATGGAAGGAAAGACGGTGTTGCCATAATTGCGGAAGGTTTGGTAGAACATCTGAACGCGAAAGAGCTTGATCCGCTGGTTAATATAGAACGCGATGCCCATGATAATATACGGTTAGCTGAGGTTAATTTCGGAGAAATCCTAAAGTACAAAGTTCAGGAAAGACTTAAGGAATTCGGAATTAAAACAACAGTTGTGGCAAAAAATATTGGTTATGAACTTCGTTGCGCGGACCCAATTCCCTTTGACATGGAATATACAAGAGATTTGGGATATGCCGCCGCCCAGTTTATTTTATCCGGAGGCACCGGAGCAATGGTATCTATACAAAACGGCCATTTTGTGCCGATGTATTTTAACGATATTCTGGATCCTGTTACATTACGAACAAAAGTAAGAATGGTCGATCCTTCTTCGGAAACTTTTTATATTGCGCGGCGTTATATGCTGAGGTTAAACCAAGCCGACTTTGAAGATCCTCACGAACTGGCGAAGTACGCCGCAACATGCGGTATTTCGCTTAACGAATTTAGACAGCAATTTTACTATTTAATTGAAGACGACCTGCTTTATAAAAATATGAAAGACGGAAGAATAAAACTTACGTCTTCCGAAAACAATGAACCCCACAAACCTTTTGAAGGAACCAACGTTAAAGAAATGAGCGGCGAAAACGGCAGCATGATGCCGTAAAATTTACTTGTGTTATTTACAAAAAGGAGACCGGCATTGCGCCGTCTCCTTTTTTTATTTCTTTTCTGATTTTAAAACTTTTACAAAGCAAAATGAAGTAAGAGCTATTATAACACCCCACGCTAGTACTATAAAAATAATTCCGCTTGTTTGTAATCCCATATTACTTCCTTCTAAATAAATTTTGAAAATAAAAATGCATTTTTTCCTTCTTTTTTAATTTTCTTCTATTTTGTTATTTTAGAATGTATCAATATGTGCATAATTTTAGTAATATTGAAATCACAACTGAAAAAATTTCCTTATTATTTAATTAAGTAAAGCTTTAATGCTAAACAAAGCCAAAATAATAGTTGCCGAAGATGAAAATATAATCGCTAAAGATATATCAAAAACTTTAACGAGATTAGGTTATGAAGTATTGGCAACCGCTAGAACCGGCGAAGCGGTAATTAGTAAGACCAGAGAGTTAAACCCTGATCTTGTTCTTATGGACATTGTACTATACGGTACTATGACCGGAATTGAAGCGGCGGAAAAGATAATGAATTCATTCCACATTCCTGTTATCTATTTAACCGCGCTTGCCGATAATGAAACCCTGCAACGCGCAAAAATTACCGAACCATTCGGGTACGTTTTAAAACCTTTTGATGAAAGAACTCTTCACTCATCAATTGAAATGGCTTTATACAAACATAAAATTAACTTCCAGTTAAAAGAGCGAACAAAGGAGTTGGAAGAAGAACGGAACAAATCTGACCTGCTCTTGCGGAATATTTTTCCCAAAGAAATTGTTGCGGAACTAAAAGAAAAAGGTTACGTAAAACCGCGCGAGTACTCTATGATTTCTATTTTGTTTACTGATTTCCAGAATTTTACATACCTTACTTCTGAAATGCCGCCTCATGAACTGGTAAACGAATTAAATGAGATGTTTAAAAACTTTGACGCCATTATTGAACATTACGGGCTGGAAAAATTGAAAACTATGGGAGATGCTTATATGGTAGCCTCCGGTATTCCGAAGGAATGCCCTGAACACGCCGAGCGGATTGTTAAGGCGGCACTGGAAATGCAAGAATATCTGAATAAGAGAAATCAAATATCTAAAAACAAGTGGGAAATGAGAGCAGGCATTCATTCGGGAAGCGTTGTTGCCGGAGTGGTAGGAAAACGAAAATATACTTATGAAGTGTGGGGAAAAACCGTAAACCTTGCGGGCATAATGGAAAGGCAAGGCCAACCCGGCAAAATAAATATTACCGGCGTAACCTTACAACTTGTTAAAGATAATTTTGATTTTGAGTATAACGGTAATATTGATGTTGCCGGTAACGGTAATATTGAAATGTACTTTGTTACGGCAAAGCAAACCAAGCAGGTTGAGGTTACTAATAACTTATGATGTATAACGGCAAACTGTTTTATTATGCTAATGCTTAAACTAAAATAGAACCAATCATCAAACCGGGCTAATAATTTTAAAATGACGGCAGCTAAAAAAATAAAAATACTAATTGTGGAAGATGAATTCATCATTGCAATAGACCTTAAAAAAACCCTTGAAAAACTTGGTTACGAAGTGCTTGCCCATGTAAGTAAAGGCGATGACGCGATTGCTCATGCTTATAACGATAACCCCGATTTAATACTTATGGATATAATGTTAGACGGACAAATGAGTGGAATACAAGCTGCTGAAGCTATCAAACAAAAATATAATATACCGATTGTTTATTTAACCGCGTTAACAGATGAAAAAACACTTCAAAAAGCTAAGATAACCGAACCGGTTGGATACCTTCTGAAACCGTTTGACGAAAGAGGCCTTCACTCGGCAATTGAAATTGCGCTATATAAACACGAGATGGAAACACAGCTTAGAATTAAAACAAAAGAATTGGAAGCCGAAAAAATTAGAACCGATGAACTTTTGCATCATATTCTTCCGGATGAAATAATAAAAGAATTGAAAACAAACGGAGTAGTAAACCCAAGGCACTACAAAAATATATCAATCCTTTTTACTGATTTTCATGGCTTTACCGATATAATGAATTTTCTTCCGCCGGGCAATTTGGTGGAAGAGTTGAACAGCATATTCAGCAGTTTTGACGGAATTATTGAAAATTATGAACTTGAAAAACTAAAAACACTCGGTGATACTTACATGATTGGTGGAGGCTTTCCCAAAGTATCCGACGACCATGCCGTTAGAGTTGTTCTTGCGGCGCTAGATATGATGGAGTTTATTAAAAACAGAAATATCGATTCATCCATAAAATGGAAAATGCGCGCCGGAATAAATTCCGGTCAGGTAGTTGCAGGAGTTGTAGGCACAAACAAATTTACTTATGATGTTTGGGGCGATACCGTAAACATTGCAAGCCGGATGGAAAGCAACTCCGAGCCGGATAAAATAAATATTTCAGGCAGCACTTATGAGCGGGTGAAGAACTATTTTGATTGCGAGTACCGCGGAAAATTAAATGTAAAAGGAAAAGGGGAAGTAGATATGTATTTTGTTACCGGCTTAAAAAATGGTTATAGCAAACTTAAGTACAGCACGGACAATTAGCTTTTTTTATAATTGCCAATCTACCTGTAAACTAATTTGATTATCCATATCCCCATCAATTAACGAGTAACCGCTTCCTAAAAATTTCTCACCCGGCTTATAAGTTTCGGCATATTTTGCCGAGATAATTAAATTTTCAAGTACGTTAAACTTTGCCATAAAATACCATCTTAATCCTTCCCCAAACAATGCAACACTTCTAAATACACCTTCAAGATCATTCTCATATTCGTAAATGGCGGTATTAAATGAATTGATACGGAAAGAAATTATTCTAAAATATATTTCCGCTATTTTAATCGGCATAAATTTTATTTCCTGAAAAAACATAAATCCGTCTTCGTTAAAGTTTGAATATTTTATGAGCGAGTTGACGTATTCCACTCTGCTTTTAAGAAGCAGCCTCTCAAATTCCTTTTTATATTCCAGTCTAATCTTGTTCATGACTAAGAATGACGAAACGGTTGTGTTGCCGGAATTTATCGATTCTTCGCCGGAAAAATAATTATATCTAAAAAGAATGTTCGAGTTCGAAAAATTTTTAGAAAGCCAGGCAAGATTCAAATCCCACCCTTTGGATGGGAACAAGTTATTGATTGACGCTCCTGGCTTTTTAAAAATATCACAATAAAAATTAATTCTTCCTAAGCCTGTATTAAAGCGCATACCGGTATAAAAACCGATTTCATTATTAATATTTCTAGTGTTGCCGAATGCTGCTCCGTGCAAATTATTAAAGAGGGGGGAATAGTATCGAAACGATGTAACAAAAGTAATTCCCCTGGAAACAAAATATTGTAAATTATTAATTACCGAGTAGTTCTTCCCGTCATCTGCAACTTCGCCGGTCAGCTCAATTTTATTCAAGAATAAATCATAAAAAAAAGAATAACTGTTAAAAATTAATTCCGGTGCGTTAAAGATTTCTTTTACAGGTTGATTAAATGATGTTTGGTGGAATATTATTCCGGTTTTCAAGAAGTTGTCGATTGAGTACTCGGTTATAAAACCGTAAGCTGTTTCTCTGGAGTTACGTTTTTTTAGCAATTCGCTTTCGGTACGATGATAACCGTCTATCTTAAATGAAGTAATAACATCGTTTGACTCATCTATATTCGCATCAAGGTAATTTCTTGAATAAAATATAGAGAAGACAAAATTATTAATTATAAACGATGTGGCAATTCCTCTCATAAATCCGGCTTCACTTGAACTTGCATAAGCTCTTATCCCACTACTTCTTTTTATAACAGGTGTAATGGCATTAATTCCTTTTGAATTTGAATATGGGCCCCACAAAGAAAGACCTTGCCCGAATTCTAAAATATAATCGCCGACAACAAACGATTTGATAAATTTATAATCTTTAATCCAAAAATTAAAAATATAAAAATCGTTGAAGTATTTTTCACCTTCATCTTTCTCGGTTAGTAAATTTAGTCCTAAAGTATTTCCTTTTTTTATTTGCAGTCTGTTGTAATTCTTAACCGGAGTGCCGGTAAACTTATTATCCTTAAATCCCTGCTTTTCCTGGATGTTATTTATCAATCGGTTTCGTAAGGTTAGCTGGAAACTTCCGGGCGCAAATAAATCTATAAACGAATTTTCCGATTCGGATTTGGAAAGGTTGTCATCGACAGTAACAAAGGGTGAAATTGCTGCTAATATTTGTTCGTCGAATCCTTGAAGAATATGTAATTCATTAACGGAAAAAATTTTATTGTTTTTCCCCCGGTAGTCAATAATCTGTTTCGCTTTATTTAAATCGATGTATGGAATTTTTTGAAGTTCAAAAATATCAGCGGTATTAAGGTTAACCGGGTTATTTTTTAAATATTCAAACTCTTCATAATAACGTTCAGAATCTTCTTCGTTATCTTCAGATGATTCTTCCAGAATATTATTAATTATGTCCGAAGTGGATTCCGTTGAGTCGCTCTGCGCAACGCATTCGGTAGAGAAAAAGAAAATAAAAAGCATACTTTGGTATGCGAATAATTTCAACATATAAAAATCGCAGAATAATTATTAGGAAAAAATGTTTACTCAAAGCGAATTATTATTCCCGCTTGATGTGTTAGCCCAAGGTCATTGTGATAAATAAAAGCATAGTCTAAATTAAAAACGGAATAATGAAGCCCTACGCCTGCGGTAAATTTTGATACCTCGGAAGAAAACCCGGTTCGGATGGATATAAAATCTATTAGATCATAGTTTACACCGAATAAAAAATTTTCTTTCCTCTCGGTTTCTTTTTCTAAAGCGCAGTTAAGCGATAGATCTTTCACCGGAAGATAGCTTATACCTGTAAGTAAGAAGGTCGGAATTTGATCCTTTTCCTTACCGAAAGTTGCCCTGTTAATATTCTTAATTGAAAATCCCCAAAACAGTTCATTAAAAATCTTTAAGCTTAATCCCAAGTCGGCATAAAAAGCAAAATCGCTACCGTAATTTTTTATTTTAACGGAATGATAATTTAGCGCCACACCGGCAGCCAGCCCATCGTATAAATTTTTGGAAAGCCCGATTACTAATTTGTATTCCCGGTAAAGTTCAAAACCATAATCCATTCCGCCTATTGCAATATTACCGAATGAGAAAGGTTCAACGTAAGCTATGAATGCATTGGATAATTCCTTCAGCCCGAAAGGAGAAGGGGAATAATATATACCGATCTCTCTGCATTTTAATTGCTGCAAGCACGATACGTTATTAAAAAGCGAAAACACATCATCGTTATAGGCAACATCAGAATGCGAAAGTGAAATTTGTTTAGCCCCCGGATCGAATTGACAGTACAACAATCGGCTTAATAACAAATACATTGTTATTAGTGCAGTTAACTTCAATTGTAAAGATATTATTTAGTTTCTTGTTAGATTATATTGAAATTTATATATTAAATCAACTTTAAAATCCATTTTAGGTAAATTTATGAAATACATGTTTTTCTTCCTCATAATCTTTAGCATCTCAAGTTTTGCTCAAGAATTAAATTGTACAGTATCGATTAATATGGATAATATTTCAAATGCCAACCGGGATTTGCTTTCGGACTTTCAACAAAATCTTTCGGATTATATGAATAAGACCCGATTTACTACGGATGATTGGGGGGGCGATAAGATTACTTGCAGCTTAAATATTTTTATACTCACGGCTACAGATAACGGAAGTTATACTGCGCAGGTTGTAGTAACCAGCCTAAGGCCAATTTATAAATCAACAAAAAACTCGTTAATGCTTAGTATTAACGATCCTATGTGGGCGTTTACATATCAAAAGGGCCAGGCTTTGCTTGCGCATCAAGCAGTTTACGACCCGGTTGCGAGCTTCTTAGATTACTACGCTTATATGATTATCGGATTTGACTATGATTCGTGGCAGGAATTTGGCGGAACACCTTATTTTAACAAAGCAATTAATATTTCGAATCTAGGCACGGCCAGCAGATTTTCAAAAGGATGGGTTAGAAGCAGCGGAACATACAGCCGCATTGGTTTGGTTGAAGATTTATTAAATGATAAATACAGACCGTTTAGAGAAGCTTTTTATCAATATTACTACGGAATAGATATCTTTACTAAGAATAAAACAATCGGCGAAGAGAAAATTGTTTACCTTATAAAAACTTTGCAGGCTCTAAAAGATAAAGTTGATTTCAGCAGTCCGTTATTGAAAACTTTTTTTGACGCTAAAAGCGGCGAAATAGTTGAATACTTAAAAGACTATCAGGACAAAAACATATTCAACATTTTAAAGAAGATAGATCCTTCGCATACCGCTAAATACGATGCGGCAATAACCGGTTAAAAAAGTTTTATTTTTATAATCTTATCATCCTGTTCAGTTTGGTTAACTATATTTTGCCCTGATGTAACTTTTGCAAAGATGGTGTACCTTCCGTTTAAATGTGGAAATGCGCCGGTAGTAATGAACCATTGAGAGCCTTCGGTGTCTTTACCTGCGCTTGCCATTCCAACCATACCGGCGTCGTATTCCAAAGGAGAAAACTCGGAAACAATATCGTAACCCGGGCCGCCCCAACCGGTTTCGGTAGGGTCGCCGCCCTGTATTACAAATCCTGGAACAACCCGGTGAAATGAGTTGTTGTTAAAAAATTTATTCTTGGCAAGCAAGCAGAAATTGCCGACTGAAACAGGAGCATATTGCGGAAGAAATTCAATTCTAACATTTCCTTTTGACGTTTCGATTACGGCTCCTTTATACCTAAATGCAAGCTTCCAAAATTTACTAAATTGTCCGTCTGTCTTTTTCAAAGTTCTCAACGGCAGATGTAGTTGTACGAAAGCAAATTTTTTAACCGGGTATAATTCCGATTTATGAAGTGATAATATTATTTGCTGATAAAAATTTGTATCCAACTTACCGGAAAGGTTTGCAAGAGAAATCAAACTCTCGTAAAAATCCGGATTATTTAGATATTTTTTTGTTTGAAGAGTTATAATTTCTTCCAATGTAATTTTATTGTTGCTTATAAATGACGAATCGATTCCTTCTGCCGAAATTGAAATTAACGCCGATTTATCCGATGATAAAGTTTTATTAATTATCCCGGTAAGTTTATTGTTCGATTCATGACCGGGTTGAAATTCCAAAAGCGAAGTGAGAATATTTACTTGTTCTTTTGTCCCGGTATTATCAAAGTTATTTAGTAAATAGTTTAGAGCTTCCGTGGAATTTTTGTAAAGCACTGTGGCGCGGTAAAAATATTCTTTAGATATTTGACCCGCAAATTTATTTTCCGCTTCTTTAAAAGCTGGGTTAAATAATTGCAAATAACTTAAGAACAACTCTCCCTTTATTGAGCTATCGTATTTCGAATTGTTTATAGCTTTTAAAATAAAACCATTAAGAAAAGACGATAAACTTTTGTTTAGCGTTAAATGCTTTAATGAAGCCGCTAATTCTGTGGCTACATTCGAATTTGAATCATCCAAAAGCGAAAGATAATCAAGCAGTTCATTCTTATTGCTAAAATTGAAATAACAAATTGATTTTGCAGCTTCTATTTTTATATCGTATTTGTTACTGCTAATAATATCATGAAATAATTTATGATCGAAGGGAAAGAATTTTTCCATGCGGAGCGCAGCCAACAAATAGGCGGCTGCCGGGCTTAGAAAGCTATGCAGTTTATGTATCGAATTGTTAAAAAATAATTTTTGTAATTCTTCGGTTACAACAGATGCTTTTTGTTTTGGTACGCCGATTCTATATAAAGCGAATGCGGCCTCAAAATATCTCTTCGGGTTATTCCTGAAGTTGTTTATTTCGTTTAGTAATATTTTATCCGAAATTGCTTTATTTCCGATTCCTCTTGAAAAAAAATTATATAGTGCAATAGATATGCCGTTATATCTTTCCATCCTGGATGTGAAATAATTACCGGTAATATTGTTATAATATTTTTCATCCCCTGTTTTACCGAGCGCGTCTAAAATGGAATGAGAAATTATGGAATCATTTCTGTTTGTTTCAAACTTCGAGTAAAGAAATTCGGATGATAATTTGCACGGCCCTAGTTCGCCCAATGCAAAGCACATCAACCTGAAATGTTTTTTAAAATCTAATTTAATTACAGATTCCGCAAATGATGTATCCGAGCTTTGCGCTACGCTTAATAAAGCAGCGTTTACCTCTTCAGCCTTGTTAGATTCTAAATATCCCGATATAATGCCGGCATCAAAATTTCTTAAGTAAGTTGTTTGTGCTAAGTGCATATCTTTAACTGTGTACTGAGGAAAAGAAATATCTGAAAGGAAAAGGACAATAAGTAAGAGTCTAATGAGACTTTTCATAAAAGCTCCCTTAAACTTGTTATGGTTGGATAAGATAAAAAAGAGACAGGCGAACAGCCTGTCTCCGTAAAAACACTAAATATTCATACCGTAGATTCTATACTTTTTGTAAAGAGTTCCGCCCATGGTATTAGCGCCTCTGTTCATCATATCGTTGTCTTCAAGTATCCAGCTTGCTTCGCCAAGACCAACCCCAAGGTTTTTTGCCCGGTTTACAATTTCCCAGTAAAAGGCGGCGTCCAATCCTTTTTTCTGGTATTCGGGAATAAGACCCAAAGTTATAATTCGCGACCACGGAATTTTTTTCTTATCGGTATAAAGTTTAAGAAATCCAAACGGGAACAATTTGCCGTTAAGCTTTTTGAAAATATAATTGTAATCAAGCATTACAAGTGCAAAGCCTACGAGTTCCCCGTTTATTTCGCCGAACAAAACCAGAGACGGCTCTACAAGAGGTTTCAAATCTTTGGCCATAGCATCCAGCTCATCGTCAGTCATTGGAACAAAGCCCCAGTTAGGTGCCCAGGCTTTATTATAAACAAGCTTTACTTTTTCAACTTCGGTATTAAACTCCTTCATATTTAGCTGGGAAATTTTTAAGCAGTAACGATGTTTAGCAATTTCGGCAACCCTTCTAATTTTATCGGAACCTAAAACTTTTTGCTGCTCAATTTTATAAGCGTACAAATCTTTTATTTTTTTTAAGCCGTAATTATCGCAAAGTGTAAGATAATAACGCGGATTATAAGTCATCAAAATTCTCGGTTCATCATCAAAGCCTTCGAGGAGCATTCCCCACTCATCATTACTAGAAGGATTTGCAGGGCCGCGCATTTCATTAAGGCCTTTGCTTTTCAGCCAATCTTTTGCCGTATCTAAAAGAGCGTTAGCTACCTGTTGGTCGTTTATGCATTCAAAGAAACCGAAAAACCCGACTTTATCATTATGGGTTTTATTATGCAAATCATTTTTTATTGCGGCAACTCTGCCTACAAGTTCGCCGTTTCTTTCCGCTAAAAAATATTCCGCTTCAGCATGTTTGAAGAAGGGATTTTTCTGCTTATTTAAAATTTTCTTTCTGTCCATTATTAATGGGGGAACCCAGAATTTATCGTCCTGATAAATTTTCCACTGGAACTTGATAAATCTCATTAGATCCTTGGGGGATTCGACTTTCGAAATTTTTATATCACTCATTCTAACCACCTCTTTAAAATAAAAGCATATCACCCGAACGAATGATATGCTTCTGTAGTTTTAAAATGTGTAACAAATTAAATTAGTCCTAACTTTTTCCCCGTTTTCTTAAAAATATTTATAATAGCATCCAAATGTTCTTCTTCATGGGTTGCCATATAGCTTGTACGCATCATTTGTCTGCCTTGCGGCACGCCCGGTGAAATGAATACGTTTACGAAAACTCCTTCGTCATAAAGCATGCGCCACATTTTAAAGGCTAATTCGTCATTACCAACAATTACAGGAACAATTGCCGTACGGCCGTCTAGCACTGTAAAACCGGCTTCTTTTAGGCTGGCTCTTACTTTTTCGGCATTGGCTATTAATCTTGTAACGCGTTCCGGTTCGTCAATAAGAATTTCTAATGCGGCAATTGCGGCTGCAACTGAAGCTGGTGTTGGGGAAGCGCTGAATATTAAAGCAGGGGAGTGATGTTTTATGTAATTTATTGCTTTTGCTTCACCGGCAACAAATCCGCCTAATGATGCAAAAGTTTTGCTAAAAGTACCCATCGTAAGATCAATATCATTTTCTAGATTGAACTCACTTGCAGTACCTCTGCCGCCTTTGCCGATAACGCCAACAGAGTGAGCATCATCGATAAGAATTCTTGCGCCAATTTCTTTAGCAACTTTATTTAACCTTGGCAAATCTACAATCTCGCCGCCGGTGCTAAATACGCCGTCACTAACTATAAGTTTTCCGGCGTCTTCAGGAAGTTTTTTAGCAACTCTTTCAAGATCATCCATATCGTTGTGTTTATAACGAACAAACTCGGCGGTTGCGCCTTTGGCCATTAAATTGCCTGCAACAATGCAAGCATGATTATCTTTATCCGAAATTACATAATCTCCGCGCTGAACAAGCGTTGGAATTATTCCTTGGGCAGTTTGATACCCGGTACTGAAAAGAAGTACTGCTTCCTTATTAAAAAATTTGGCAAG
>DAIERC010000148.1 GCA_027347125.1 Ignavibacteriales bacterium | reverse complement strand
GCTGCCGACGCGGTTAAAAGAGAAGAGATTATAAAAGACATAAAAAACATTTCTAACGGCGAACCCATAGTAAAGGTACTGATCCATTCGCTTGCTTTCGGATCATTGAAGCCGTTTATTCCGCAGGGCGATGAACAGCCGATTACAAAAGCTCAAATGGAAATGACTCTAGACGTAATGGCTCACTCGCTTGTATACTGGGCGCAGGATCTGGTTGTAAATAATTTACTTGCTCGCAAAGCAAGAATTTTTGCGATGACCAGTTCGGGCGGGCATACTGCTATTCCGTTTTACGGCGCGGTATCGGCTGCCAAAGCCGCCCTGGAATCTCACATACGCCAGCTTTCAACAGAGCTTGGTTACATGGATGTTGCCGCAAACGCTATTATGGCCGGCGTAACCGATACGCCCGCACTGCGGAAAATACCGGGAAACATCCCGATGATAGAAGTTGCAAGAAGGAAAAATCCTAGAAACCGCCTCACTTCTCCCGAAGACGTAGCCAAAGTTATTTCTTTGCTGTGCAAAGACGGCGGCGAATGGATATCGGGCGGATTAATACATGCCGACGGCGGCGAAGACGTTATTAGTTTTGTCGGACAGGGAAAGCCTGACGAAGATTCAAAAATAAAAATTTAATATGAAGGTGCAATATGAAACCAGTTACTATAACAGACGGAAATTTTCAAGAGGAAGTTGCTAAATCAAATCTCCCGGTATTAATAGACTTTTGGGCCGCATGGTGCGGGCCGTGTAGAATGATTGCCCCGATTGTAGAAGAGCTTGCCGTTGAATACGACGGGAAACTTAAAGTAGGCAAACTGGATGTTGACGACAACCAGGGGACATCTATAAAATTTGGGGTAAGAAGCATTCCTACATTATTAATTTTTAAGAACGGGGAATTAAAAGATACTATCATCGGTGCAGTGCCGAAATCTCACATTGTACAAAGATTGAACGCCGTTCTCTAATGCTCTGCCGGCGCTTGCTTGCTTTAACTATTTTCTAATTTTTTATTTGGAGCGAAATGAAAAAAATTATTATAACTGATGCTGTTGATAAAAAGTGTGTTAAAATATTCGAAGACGCCGGCTTTGATGTTAATTACAAACCCGGAATGCCGAAGGATGAAATAAAGCAGGTTATTAAAGACTATCACGGCCTTATTGTTCGAAGCGATACGCAGGTTACTCCTGATTTAATTGAGCTGATGGACAATATGGAAGTAATCGGCCGCGCGGGTGCCGGGGTAGATAACATAAATCTTGAAGCCGCTACCAGGAAGGGAATAATCGTAATGAATACTCCCGGCGGCAACACCGTATCCACGGCAGAACACACTATGGCATTAATGCTTTCGATGTGCAGAAATATCGCGCAGGCAAATCAATCTCTTAGAGCCGGTAAATGGGACAGAAAAAAATACAAAGGAACGGAGCTTCAAGGTAAAACTTTGGGCATTATCGGCCTTGGCAAAATCGGAAGGGAAGTAGCCATAAGATCGAAGGCATTCGGAATGGCGGTTATCGGTTTCGATCCCGTGTTGTCCGAAGAAGTAGCAACGAAGATAGGTGTTGACCTGGTAAACCTTGATCAGATTTTTGAAAAATCAGATATTATAAGCGTCCACGTTCCGCTTACGGACGAAACAAAAAATCTTATATCGGATGAAACTCTTGCTAAATGTAAAGACGGGGTTAAGGTTATTAATTGCGCGCGGGGCGGTATAGTTGATGAAGCCGCTATTGTTAAAGCGCTGGATTCCGGAAAAGTTTCCGGTGCGGCGTTTGATGTTTATACTTCGGAGCCGCCGGAATTCAGCGGTCCGTTTATACAACATCCTAAGCTGGTTTCAACACCACACCTGGGCGCATCAACCGATGAAGCGCAGGAAAAAGTAGCAATACAAATTGCCGAGCAGATTGTTGATATGTTCAATCAAAAAGGCGTGCGCGGCGCTGTAAACGCGGCCGCAATTGCAGCCGGCGGCAGCGAAGAATTAGCGCCTTATGTTAAACTGGGTGAAAGCCTCGGCTCGCTTCACGCGCAGCTTAATAAGGGGCAATTAAAAAAGATTAATATAAACTACAGCGGCGAGCTTCTTCATAAATATACTACTCTTTTATCTACAGCAGTACTTAAAGGTTTCTTATCTAAAAAGATGACGGCGGGAGTCAATTTAATTAACGCTCCTTTTTTGGCTAAAGAAATGGGCGTTGTGGTTAATGAAACCAAAACCGGCGCAAACCTGGATTACACGAACCTGGTAACGGTTGAGTTTATTACCGACAGCGAGCACCGCTCTCTTGCCGGAACAGTGTTCGGCAATAATGAAATTCGCGTGGTTGATGTTGACAAATTTCATCTTGAATTAAATCCCGAAGGTAATTTACTTTTCTATTCAAATATAGACAGACCCGGAATGCTTGCAAATGTAGGTAAAATACTTGCGGAGGCTAATATAAATATTGCCGGCTTATCGCTCGGCCGCGTTGGTATTGGCAAAGAAGCTTTAACTGTTATTAACGTTGACAGCGAAATTGATAAAGAAGTTGTAAAAGCAATTTCAGGCATCAGCGGAATTACCAAGGTGAACGCTGTTAAAATATGAGTGAAGGTTTAAATTTAAGTTCATGTGTAAGCTTAAAAATTAAGACACTATAAATATTACGGGGGTTGCTACCCCCTTTTTATCATCCCCAAATACCTCATTTTTTATATACTTGACAAAGAAAAACTCATATACTATTTTGACTGCTGTTAATAAATAAAATGTTCTTTGCGCTACCGCGTTATATTCTATCAACATTTAAAAGAATACTTCAATTATGAAAACTAAATTACTGGTTTTATTCCTTTCGTGTTCTTTCATATCTCTTGTTTACGGGCAATCAAAAAGAAGTTTGTTTGACTTTGACTATGCCCAATTTGCATATGATTCAACATCCAATTACGTGGAATTATATTATTCCCTTAATCAAAGTGCTTTAGCGCCTCAAATGGTTGACGGCGGCAAGTATGTTGAAAGTATTTTAAAAATTACTATTGCAGATACCTCTGCCGACAAGCCGGTGGTAGACAAAGAGTGGCTTTTAAAACAACCGGTAGATGCTAATGATTCTTTGCAGAATAAAAGCCTGGTAGGGCAACTGGCTTTTGTTGTTCCTAACGGAAAATATAAGTGTACCGTTCAGGTTAAAGATAAATTTAACGAAAAGAATGAAAAAACAATTTACGATAAATTAATCGTTAACCCGTACTCTGTAGACAGCCTTGCCGTAAGCGATATCCAGTTATCTTCAAGGATAGTTCCGAATAGTACTGATAAAAAATCTATGTTCTATAAAAATACTTTTGAGGTTACGCCAATTCCAACGGCGGTATTCGGCGAAACCGTACCAGCCGTTTTTTATTATTATGAAGTATATGAAAAAGAAAAAACGCAGTCTTCAAGTCCTTTTATGTTGTATACTACGATAACCAACAGCAAGGGTAAAATACTTTATAGCAACGCAAAAAAAATCACCAGAAATGTTGCTTCACGCGCCGAAGTAGGCGTTGTTCCTATCAACAAATATCCGACTGATGCCTACAATTTAAAAATAGCTGTATTAGATAGCGTAAATAATTACGGCATCGGCTCTACAAAAAGATTTTTTGTATATAATCCTTCCGTTAAAAGTGTTGATACCATGACATCCGCCGAGGCGAAAGTATTAAGCAGCTCGTTCGGAGTTCTTTCATCTGAAGAGTGCGATGACCTGTTTGCAAAAAGTAAATATATAGCTTTGCCTGCTGAAATTGAGCAGTATAATAAACTAACCGACCTAAATGCCAAAAGAGGATTTTTATACCAGTTCTGGCAAAAAAGGGATACCGATCCTTCTACGCCGCAAAACGAATATTACCAGGAATATATGAAACGTGTGGATGAAAGCAATAAAAGATTCAGTAGCATGGTACGGACCGGATGGAAAACCGACAGAGGACGTGTGCTTATTATGTACGGCGAACCGAGCGAGATAGACAGGTACCCGAATCAGGATAACACCAAGCCATATATTATCTGGAAGTATAATGATATTGAAGGCGGCGTTGAATTTGATTTTGCCGATATGAACGGCTTTTCAGATTATGAATTAGTTTCATCAACAAAGCGGGGTGAAATTTACGACGCTAACTGGCAGAGCAGAATATCCGCCAACTAATTTTTGAAGGCTTTATATATTATTAAAAGATACGATTGTTACTGTTGGGCTTTCTTGTTATTTCCATTAATAAACTCAAATATGTAACTTTGCAGTTGTTAATTTTTTTTGATGGTATATAAAGCTTATCATTTTTAATGACCGATAGATTTGAATATATTTTATTTGTTGGGTTTAGTTATCTCTTTAGATTATGCGGCCTCAAAATCTCCCGACGATTCTCAACAATTTTAGCTTTTGTTTTTTTCTATATAATTCCTATTAGAAAAGAAACAACAATAGATAACCTTACCAAAGCCTTCACGGAGTATACCCCTGCGCAAATAAAAAAAATTGCATTTAACAGTTATAAAAGTTTTGCTACGGCGCTTATAGAAATTTTATACCTTCCCTGGATTGATGAAAAAAGTATTTTAAATATTGCAAAGTTCGAAGGCGTAGAACTTACCAGAAAAAAACACGAAGAGGGAAAAGGCGTTATCCTCTTAGCGGCGCATTTCGGCAACTGGGAGTACTCCGGTATTGCCGGCGGGTTAACAATGCAAATTCCGTTTTCAATTATTATCAAACCGCAAAGGAACACACTTGTAAGCGATTGGCTTAACAAAATGAGAACAAGATGGGGCAACGAAGTTATTCCCCTCGGAATATCAATCAGGCAGGTGTACAAAGCGCTTAAGGACGGTAAAATAGTTGCCATGGCTGCCGATCAGCGCGGTTCGGCCGACGGAATAAGAGTTAATTTCTTCGGCAGAAAGGCCGCCGTTTATCCAGGACCCGCTATTTTAGCATTGAAAACCGGCGCACCTATCTTTTACGGTGTTTCCGTCAGACAGCCGGATAATTCTTACATTATAAAATTTGAAGAGGTTGACACTAAAAACCTTCCTGAAAGCGAGGAAGAAAAAATAGTTGAACTCTCGCAAAGACTTACGGATTAACTCGAAAATATTGTCCGCAAATATCCGGAGCAATGGCTATGGATGCATAAAAGATGGAAATACTAAAAACGCATGGATAAAATTTTAGTTATTCAAACTGCTTTTATCGGCGACGCCATTCTTACACTGCCGATGATTCAGAAATTAAAAGAACAAAACGATACTTGCGAAATTCATGTACTGGCTATTCCGTCCACCCATGAAATTTTTTCCGCTTCAAGTTATGTTGATAGAGTTTTAGTTATTGATAAAAAGAATAAACATAAATCTTTGTTCGGGTTATTAAGATTCATAAAAGAAATTAAGGTTAATAATTACGCAAAAATTTATTCGCCGCACCGGTCGCTTAGAACTTCATTTATCGTTCTTAGCCTGGGTGTAAAAGAAACATACGGGTTTTCAAATAGCAGCTTAAAGCATGTATACCGGCATATAATTAATTACGAACCCGGGCATCATGAAGTTCAAAGAAATCTGGAGCTTATCGGTTACACGAATAAAAACAACGACTGGAAAATTTTGCCGGAGATTAGAAGCGATAAAGAAATTATTGAAAAGATTGACCGCTATTTTTCGGATAATAAAATAAATTCGAAAATTGCCGCGGTGGCGCCCGGAAGCGTTTGGAATACCAAAATTTATCCACAAGAATATTACAGGGAAATAATTAATTTTCTGAAGGACAAAGGATATTATATTTTTATTATAGGCGGCGAAAAAGATAAAGAACTTTGCGCTGATCTTATAACTAACATTCCGGGCTCAACTGCGTCAGTTGCCGGTATGTTCTCTTTGACCGAAACTATAGAACTATTGAAGAGAGCTGAAATATTAATATCCAACGACAGCGCGCCGACCCACATGGGCGTAAGCGCTCATATTCCGGTTTTAACTATTTATTGCTCTACGGTTTCAAGCTTCGGCTTTTATCCTTACAACAGTAAAAGTAGTTTTTTGAGCTTTGACGATTTGCCGTGTAAGCCTTGCGGAATTCACGGACATAAAGAATGTCCGGTAAAAACATTCGACTGCGGTTACAAGCTTAAACCGCAAATTGTAATTTCAAAAATAGAGGAAATGCTAAATGATAAAAACTAAAAGCGCAGAGATTATTAATATTGATGATAATTTTGATGAAGCGGTTCAAAAAGCAAAAAAGCTATACCTTGCCGGCTCCGTATTTATTTACCCTACAGATACTATTTACGGGTTTGGTGCAAATCCTTTCAACGGCGAAACAGTAAAAAGAATTACAGAAATAAAACAAAGAGATGAAAATAAGAGATACATACATTTAATCGACAGCATTGAAAGTTTAATTAAATATGTGGATATGAAATCGGAAAAGCATCTCGATTTTCTTCTGGCCATCTGGCCGAACCCGGTATCGGTTGTGTTAAAGCTTAATTCTAAAACAAGTGCTATATTTGGAACGGAAACCGCCGCTTTTAGAATTCCGAACAACAGGTTCTGCCAAAAGCTTACGGGCGAACTTAAAATGCCGTTGATTTCCACCAGCGTTAATAGAAGCGGCCAGGCTCCGATGATCGAATACACTTTAATTGAAGATGAGTTTTCCACCGAGGTTGATACTATCTTTTATACGGGCAAGAAAACTTTTATTGAGGCCTCAACAATAATCGACCTGAGCGAAAACGAACCGCAGCTTTTAAGAGAAGGCAAAATAAAGTTTAAAGATTTACTGGAAAAATTCAAATAGAAAAGCGTTGCGAAATGTTTAAAGACTTATTAAAAAAAATAGATATAAAACGATTAAAAAAAATAAAAGGTTTTTCAATTGTTATAATCCCTTCGGGTGCCGGCGCCGAAACAAAATCGAAACATTTTAGTTCCGGTAAAGTTTACGGTTTGCTGGCGGTTTATACTTTTGTTATGCTGGTGCTTGGTTCTATTTTATTTAGCGCCACTCCGTTAGAAGGAATATTTTTCCCGCATAGATCCAATCTGTCGGTATCCGATAAAAGAATGATTGATGAACTTAGCCGTAGATTAATATTTCTTACAAAAGAACTGGAGAGCCTTAAAACCACCAACCAGCAGCTTAAAGACGCCATAATGCTCGGCGACTCAAGCCTTATCGACTCGCTTTCAGGTAAACTGGATACTAAAAACAACCAGCAAAACAATCCTTTCGGCGGAAATATTTTGGCGGTAATAAAATATCTTTTTTACGGTAACACGCCAAAAGATTCCGAATCGATTTATTTCAGTATGCCGTTAAACGGGTTTATTAGCCGGGGTTTTAACCCCGAAAACGGCCATATGGGAATAGATATAGTTGCCCGCACCGGCTCGCCTGTTTACGCCGCCGCAAGCGGTTATGTAGCATTTGCAGATTATACCGTTAGAGACGGTTATATGATGATTATTGTCCATTCGGAAGGTTATATTTCCGTTTACAAACATTGCTCGGCTTTGCTTAAGAAGGCGAGAGATATGGTTGTTGAAGGAGAAATGATTGCCCTTAGCGGTAACACCGGTGAAATTACAACCGGGCCGCATCTTCATTTTGAAGTTTGGAAAGACGGTAAACCAATCGACCCCAAAACTGTTCTAATCAATTATTAAAGGAGCAAGAAATTGAAACAAAAAAATACCAGCCTTGGCCAGGATGCCGTAACCATAATTAGCACAGGCGTAATGCTTGAAGGTAAACTCTCCAGCAACGGAAACGTACGTATTGACGGCAATGTAAAAGGGAATATTAATGCCAAAGGCAACGTAACTATCGGTTCGCATGGAGAGGTTGCAGGTGAAATAAGCGCCCAGGTAATTACTCTTGGCGGTAAAGTTAACGGATCGCTTGTTGCGAACGATAAAATTATGCTGGAGCCAACTGCTTCGCTGAAGGGCGATATTGTAGCAAAAATTTTAGTAATTGAAGAAGGCGCCGTCTTTGAAGGAAACAGCAGCATGAACAAAAAAGATTATGCTCCTGTTACTTCGGAAAAAAATGAATAACTGCCATGCCTAAACCTTTTAAGTCCGGTAACGATGAGCAGGATAATAACTGGGCGGCCTATTTAGGTTTGGGAACACAACTGGCGGTTACGGTTACCGCTATGGTTTTACTGGGCGTGTGGTTAGACGGTAAATTTAATACCGAGCCTGTTTTAACCATTGTGTTTTCATTTATCGGGGTTGCCGGGGGAATGTATAATTTTATTAAGACGGCTATAAAGTCGGATCATAAATAATGACTGAAAAAAAACTGCTCATCATCAATTTTTCAATTATTACGGCTTTGTTCATTACTATGTTATTGCTTTTCTTTTCGGGGAATATTTCTCAGAAGATATTTTTATCAATTATTACTGCGGCGGTTTTTACGCTATTGAATTTTGGGGGCGCTATTTTTTCAATAAAAATTAGCGTCAAAAAAACCGGAAAATCATCCATAAACAGCTA